>NZ_JBSFWT010000067.1:0-40345 GCF_053594975.1 Streptomyces sp. NPDC002537 | reverse complement strand
GGACCGTGTGGGAGAGTAGGACGCCGCCGAACAAATTTTAGTGAAAAGCCCTGGTGGGAACTCCGGTTCCTGCCAGGGCTTTTCTGCATTTCCGGACGGAATCCGCGTCATGCGAGCCGGGCCAGTTCCCCCTGCGTCACCCGGCCCAGCAGCGGCGCACCGCGTACCAACCGCGCGACCTCGTCCACGGCGAAGACGCCCAGCCGACGTGCCTCGCTGCCCTGGGCGCCCGCTATGTGCGGCGTGACGAGCACATTCCGCAAGGACAGCAATGGATGCCCGGCCGGCAGCGGTTCAGGGTCGGTGACATCGAGGAAGGCGTCCAGGCGGCCCGAAGAGCACTCCCGGGTGAGTGCCTCCGTGTCGACGATCGGGCCCCGCGCGGTATTGATGACCGTTCCGCCGTCGGGAATGAGCGCGAGATGCTCGGCGTCCAGCAGATGGTGTGTCTCGGGCAGTTGTGGGGCGTGCACACTGACGATGTCGGCGGCTCGGCAGAGGTCGGCGAGGTCGACGGACTCGGCGCCCCATACCGCTGCCTCGGCGGCGGAGACATACGGGTCGTGCAGGAGGAGGCGATAGCCGACGCAGGATGCGCGCAAGCGTGCCAGGACGCGGCGCCCGATGCGGGAGGCGCCGATGACGCCGATGCTACGGCCGTCGACTCCCCGGCGGTCGCGGAAGGCGGGCCAGCCGGTCTCGTAGGCCGCCGCTGTCGAGAGGGCTTTCTTCGCCGCGAAGGTGATGGCCGCGAGACTGAAATCCACGACCGGACCGGCGTTGGTGCCCGCGGCCGAGGAGACCGCGATGCCGCGCCGCCAAATCTCTTCTGTCACCAGCTCCTTGACCGAGCCGGCCGCATGGATCACCGCGCGCAGCCGGGGTGCGCCGTCCAGTACTTCCTTTGTCAGCGGTGGGCAGCCCCAACCGGTGAGCAGGATGTCGGCGTCGGCCAGAGCATCCCGCGCCTCCGGGGCCGTGAGCGGGCCGGCCAGTGTGCCGAGGACCGGCGCCGCCAGTTCGGCGAGCCTGGCCCGTAGTTCCGGGGGGAGGACTGCCGCGGCTTCGTCCGCCCCCATGGCTATGACTATGACCATCCCCCGTATACCGTTCATGCGCTGCCCCATGCCCGTGCGGTGGTCGGGAAAAACGCACTTGCCCAGCTCATGAGGGCAGGTTGACCATTGGCGGATGGAACACACCATCAGACTCGTACGCGCCGACGAATGGCGGAAGGCCAGAGAACTGCGGCTGACCGCCCTGTCCGACCCGGTCGCGTCGATCGCCTTCCTCGACACCTATGAAGCCGCCGCGGCCCGGCCCGACGAGCTGTGGCAGGAGCGGGCGCACACGCCTGCCTTCATAGCCGAGGGGCCCGACGGGGAGTGGGCGGGGAACGTCGCGATTCTGGTGGAAGTACCCGGCGGAGAAGGTCGCTTCGGGGCCCCGGCGGCCATGCCGCAGACACATCTGGTCGGCGTGTTCGTACGGCCCGAGCACCGCGGTACGGGGCTGGCGGAGGCCCTTTTCCGGGCGGCGCTCGACTGGTCGTGGGAGCGGACCGAACCCCGTATCGAACGCGTGCGGTTGCATGTTCACGAGCGCAATTCCCGTGCCGAGGCGTTCTATCGGAAGCTCGGCTTCGAGCGGACCGGGGTCACCGTTCCGATGGAGGGGGACCCCACGTCGCTCGAATACGAGATGGCCGTCCCCCGGCCGGCCGTCTAGCCCCGCTGGTCCCGTTAGCCCCGCTGGTCCCGCGTGAGAAGGGTGTCGTGCGGCCAGCGGGCGCGGGCCTGTTCCTGCGAGCGCATCAAGGCGTAGGTCGGCAGGCCCGAGGCGGCGCCCTCCGCCAGCAGGAACGGCAGGCTGGGCACCGGCGCCACCGCCGCGACGTCGTCCAGGACGAACGTCAGTGGTGGGTCGAGCCGACCGGCAGATGACCTTCCGGCCATGCCCCGGCCGCGCTCGACCACGCTTGTGACGAGTGCGGTCAGCAGGGGCATCGCACCCGGGCGGGTCCGAGGATCCTCAATCGCCTCACCCACCACGTACAGGGTTCCCCCTTCCGCGATGAATGATTCCCACGCGAGCGCATCGGCTCGATTGGGATTGCACGCGTCCCGAATATGGATGGACGAAAGGGAATTGAGGGAACGAGCCGTTAACTCCTGGGCCAAATCCCTACGTTCCGGATGCCCGGTCAGTGCCGACTCCAGCTCGCCCGCCGCGCCACCGGCCGCCTTGGGGTGCGTGCGGAGGATGCGTACGGGCTCGTGCGCCGCCGTTCCCTGTGCCCAGCGGTGTACTTGGCGGAACGGGCGGCCGTCGACGGCGGCCGCGTGCAGCCAGCAGCGCAGCAGCGTCTCGGCCGTGTCGGCCGTGGCGGAGTCAAGGGCGCTCGACGGGCGCACGGGCGCGAGGAGCGCGGCGGCTCGGGCCGCCGCCGTCTCCCGCACCTCGCAACCGGTCGTCGGG
This sequence comes from Streptomyces sp. NPDC002537, assembly GCF_053594975.1. NCBI lineage: Bacteria > Bacillati > Actinomycetota > Actinomycetes > Kitasatosporales > Streptomycetaceae > Streptomyces > Streptomyces sp. NPDC002537. The sequence goes on along the minus strand of NZ_JBSFWT010000067.1, from coordinate 37,867 downwards.
CTCCAGCGGAGGCGGCTCGGGGTGTCGAGGAGGTGGCTCGGGTCGAAGACGTGCACCGGACCGAGCTTCGCGCGGGCGTCCTTGGTGTCGGCCCACAGCGCGGCGTCGCTGGTCGTCACCAGGACCGGCCCGGCCGCCGCGAGAACGGCTCCAGCGGCCTCGCTGCGCCTGTCGGAGCCGTAGACGAGGTGACGGGAGGGCTCGGTCCGCTGCGGGGGCACAGAAGGCGTCACAGAGGGCGTCACAGGGGCTGCTGGGGCTTCGACGGTCGGCGGGAGGGCGGTCGGCGCCTCTGGCGGGGCGACGGCGGCCGTGTCCGCAGCGCCCGGAGTTCTTCCCGCTGTCGCTCGTCGCGGGGCCGTCTCCGCCGCTTCCGCCGCCACCTCCGTGGTCTCCGCCCGGCGGCGCGCCCGTACCGCCCGCCAGCGGGTCCACGTACCGAGCGCGAACACGCCCAGCACGATCAGCGTCAGCAGCTCCCCGATGAGGAAGCCCCAGAAGAGCCCGTAGCCCGACAGTGCCTCCGGTGGTGCGTCCGGCCAGGCCGCGGCGATGTCGTGGGGTTCGGTCGCCAGGTGCCGCAGCGCCACCGGCGTACGGTCCAGGCTGACGCCGTCCGGCCAGGAGCCGTGCGCGGCGAGACCCGCCAGGCCGGTCGTCACCCATACGAGGAGCGTCAGTCCCAGCAGCAGGGCGATCACACCGACCAACAAGCCGTCCGGAATGCCACGTTCGGGTCGGTGTTCGGGGCGGTACTCGGATCGGTGGTCGGGTCTGTGGCCTCCGACGGGTCCGGTGCCGGGCATCCGCTACGCCACCGTCGACTCGGAGGAACTGTCGTTCAACTGGGCCTCCATCGCCGCGGCCGCGCGTTCGGCGGCCGCGGCCTCGGCGGCGAGTTCGCGCGCGAGGTGGTCCTGGCCGTCCTCCGTCATGGCGCGGTCGGTGTAGACCAGCGGCCGCTCGACGTCGGTCACCAGGTGCTTGACGACCTGGACGTTGCCGTTGACGTCCCAGACGGCGATGCCGGGCGTCAGGGTCGGGATGATCTCGACGGCCCATCGTGGCAGGCCGAGCACCCGGCCGGTGGCGCGCGCCTCGTCGGCCTTCTGCGCGTAGATCGTGCGCGTTGACGCCATCTTGAGGATCGCCGCGGCCTCCCGTGCCGCCGCGCCGTCGACCACGTCCGAGAGGTGGTGCACCACCGCCACGAATGACAGGCCGAGCCGGCGGCCGAACTTGAGCAGTCGCTGGAAGAGCTGGGCGACGAACGGCGAGTTGATGATGTGCCAGGCCTCTTCGACCAGGAAGATGCGCTTCTTGCGGTCCGGCCGGATCCAGGTGTGTTCGAGCCACACGCCCACAATGGCCATCAGGATGGGCATGGCGATCGAATTGCGGTCGATGTGGGAGAGGTCGAAGACGATCAGCGGTGCGTCGAGGTCGATGCCTGCCGTCGTCGGCCCGTCGAACATGCCCCGCAGGTCGCCGTCGACCAGCCGGTCGAGCACGAGGGCGACGTCGAGACCCCACGCGCGTACGTCGTCTATGTCGACATTCATCGACTCGGCGGACTCGGCCTCCGGGTGCCGCAGTTGCTCGACGATGTCGGTCAGCACGGGCTGACGGTCGAGGATCGTCTCGTTGACGAACGAGTGCGCCACCTTGAGCGCGAAACCGGACCGCTCGTCCAGGCCGCGCCCCAGGGCCACCTCGATGATCGTGCGCAGCAGGGCGAGCTGTCCGGTCGTGGTGATCGAGGGGTCCAGCGGGTTGAGACGGATGCCGCCGTTGAGGGCGGCCGTCGGGTCGAGCCGGATGGGTGTTATCCCCAGCTGCTGGGCGATGAGGTTCCACTCGCCGACGCCGTCCTCTCCCTGGGCGTCGAGGACGACGACCTGGCGGTCGCGGAAGCGCAACTGGCGCAGGACGTACGTCTTCTCCAGCGCCGACTTGCCGTTGCCGGACTCGCCGAGCACGAGCCAGTGCGGGGCGGGCAGCTGCTGCCCGTACAGCTGGAAGGGGTCGTAGATGTAGCCCTTGCCGGAGTACACCTCGCGGCCGATGACGACGCCCGAGTCGCCGAGACCCGGGGCGGCGGTCGGCAGGTAGACGGCCTGGGCCTGTCCGGTGGAGGTCCGTACGGGCAGCCGGGTCGTCTCCACCTTCCCGAACAGGAAGCTGGTGAACGCCTCGGTGAGGGCGGCGAGTGGGTCGAGCACGGCGAAGCCCCTAGCGTCGGATGCCGGTCGCGAACGGCAGCGTGTTGACGAAGGCCCGGTGGTGCTCGCGGTCGCACCACTCCAGCTTGAGGTAGCTCTTGCCCGCCGAGGCTCTTATGGTGCGCTTGTCGCGGGCGAGCGCCTCCGGCGAGCGCGAGGACACGGTGATGTACCCGACGAGGTTGACGCCCGCGGCGCCGCTGGCGAGGTCCTCGCCGCGCTGGTCGACGCGGGAGTGGTGGGCGACGTCGCGCGGGTCGACGACCCGGTTCATCTTGGCGGCGCGCGAGGCGTCCGCGTCGTCGTTCGTCTTCTCCGTCAGCATCCGTTCGATGGCGACGTCCGTCGGCTCCAGGTCCATGCAGACGGCGACGGTGCGGATGACGTCCGGGGTGTGCACGAGCAGCGGGGCGAGGAAGTTGACACCCACCGGCGTCATCGGCCATTCCTTCACCCATGCCGTGGAGTGGCACCAGGGGGCGCGCGTCGTCGACTCGCGCGTCTTCGCCTGGAGGTAGTTGGGTTCCGTCGCGTCCAGCTCGGCGGGCCACGCGTTGCGCTGCGTCATCGCCTGGATGTGGTCGATGGGGTGGTCCGGGTCGTACATGGAGTGCACGAGCGACGCGAGCCGTCCCTGGCCGAGCGGCTGCCGCACTCGGATGTCGGCCTCGGCGAGCCGGGCGCAGATGTCCGTGAGCTCGCGCGCCATGACGACGGCCAGCCCGCCGTCCCGGTCCAGCCGCCGCTTGCCGCCCTCGTGGCGGGAGGCACGGGCGATGGCCTGTGCCTCGGCGGCCAGGTCGCGCGTGTAGTGCATGCAGGCGACGAGGTACGCGCGGTGCTGCTCGGAGGAGGTCGACACCATGGACTGCAGCTGGTCGTACGAATCCTTCAGCCACGTGGGGGAGTTGTCGTCGCCCCGCCGTTCGACGTCCTTGGCGTGCGCGTCGGGGTCGGCGGGCAGCGTACGGGCGAGCATCTGGATGCGCGTCACATAGCCGTCCCCATTGGCGACGTGCTTGAGCAGCGTGCCGAACCGGTCGACCAGGGCCTCCTGGTCCTCCGAGTCGCGCAGTCCGACGCCCGGTCCCTCGATCTCGATGGCGGCGGTGACCGTACGGCGGTCCGCGTGCAGCAGTACGGCGATCTCGTCCGGCCCGAACGGGGCGGCCAGCCAGCTGATCCGGCCGATCCCCGGCGGCGGCCCGACCTCGATCTCACGCCCGTCCAACTGTGTACCGGCCTCCGCCGCGGACGAGCGGTACGTGGCGCCCCGGCGAAGCGTGCGCTTATACGTGCGGTTGATTTCAAACCACTTGTAGAACGTGCGCTGCTTGTACGGGACGTAGACCGCCGCCAGCCCGAGCGCCGGGAAGCCGGACAGCGTGAGGATACGCAGCGGGAGGATCGGCACCAGGAGGCCGCACATCATGCCCAGGAACGCGCCGGCGATGATCAGGGCGATCTCGCCGGTCTCCCGGTTCTTGCCGACGACCGCGTTGGGACGGGCGCGGCCGATCAAATACGTCCGGCGGGCCGCGATCGGCTGGGACTGTGCCTGAATCGTCAACTCCGCTCACCTCCTGGGGAATTGCTGTTCTTGTTCTGCGCGCGCGGCGCCGGGATGGCGGAGGGAGCGCTTCCGTTGCCGGTCCGCCCGCCTTCCGGGCGGGCGGGCGCGCGGGTGCTGTGGGCGGCGACGCCGCCGCTGACGGGGTTGCCGGGGCGGGCCTGGGCACCGTTGCCGCCGTTGTTGTTGCCGCGGCTGCTGTGGGTGTTGATGCCCTGCTTGACGAGGGTGGCGGGTGAGGAGATCACGGCGGCGGCCTGCCGGGAGGCCGCGTCCCTGCTGGCGCCGCGGGTGCTGACGATCTCGTCGCCGAAGCCGGGGACGAACCGGTAGATCATGGCGCTGGCGAAGATCGCGAGGATGATGATGGCGAGCCCCGACACGACCGCGGAGAAGGAGTTCGGGCCCTTGCCGGAGGACAGCGCTCCGGCCAGTCCCAGGACGACGACGATGATCGGTTTGACCAGGATCACCGCGATCATGATGCCTGCCCAGCGGCGGACGTGCCCCCACATGTTCTTGTCGACCAGCCCCGCGTACACGGCGGTGCCGAGGAGCGCGCCGACGTAGAGCAGCGCGGCCCGGATGACCAGCTCCAGCCAGAGCACTCCGGCGGCCAGTACGGAGACGAGGGACACCACGATCAGCATGATCGGCCCGCCGCCGATGCCGTCGCCCTTCTTGAGGGCGTCGGCGAAGCCGCCGAAGAAGGCGTCGTTGTTCGAGTTGCTGCCGGTGGCGATGACCTCGGTGACGGCATCGGTGGCCGACACGAGTGTGTACAGGATCAACGGCGTGAACGCCGAGGCCAGCACGGTGAGCCACAGGAACCCCACCGCCTCGGTGATCGCCTCGGTGAACGGCACCCCGCGCACGGCCCGTTTGGCGACGGCCAGCAGCCACAGGATGAGCGTGAGGATGCTGGACGCGGCGAAGACGACGGCGTACTGCTGGAGGAAGGTGGCGTTGGTGAAGTCCACGTTGCCGGTGTGGTGCACGGCCTGGGACAGCTTGCCGATGATCCAGGAGGCGGCGTCGGCACAGCCTTTCCCCAGGGAGGAGAGGGGGTCGACGCTGCTTTGGGGGTCGGGGGTGGTGGTACCGCTGGGTTTGCCGCTTTGGCAGTAGTCGTGCGCAGGACCGTGGATGAGGTCGCACGGGTTGCTGCCTGAACTGGCGCTCGGACTCGGGCTCGGGCCCACGCTGGAACTCGCGCTGGGGCCGACACTCGTGCCTGGCGTGGGCGTGGAGACCGGTGGCGAACTCGGTGGAGGCGTCGGTACGGAGAAGGACCGGCTGGCCAGGAGGACGACGGTCACCTGGAGGGCGGCCAGAGCCCCCGACACGGTGAGGGCGCGACGGCGGCGACTACCTGGCATACGTGAACCCTCCGAACCCGTTGACCGCGTTGGTGATGTCGTTGGCGCTCGAAGCCGGGACATCGCCGCTGACCGGGGCAGGGCCATCCTTCTGAGAGTGGTCGATGGCCTTCCAGTCGTTGTCGATCCAGGTCAAGTGCATGGTGATGGTGAACCAGCCGGTGCTGACCGGTTTGGTCGAGCCTTCGCCTGCCAGTCCCAGCAGGCCCGTGCACCAGACTTCGACCGTGGCGGCGTCCTTGTCGGACTGCGTGACCTTGGTGCCGATCGGAATGGTGCGCGACACGAAGGTGAGGCCCTTGGGCGCCGAACCGTCCCCGTTGAGCCCGACGTTCTTGAAGAAGGCCGACGAGTAGGCCTGGTCCAGGGTGCCCTGGAACTTCTCCACGGCCGAGGGGGCGATCACGGCCTTGACGATGTCGTGCCGCTTGTTCGCGGTGAACATGTCGGCCGATCCGAGGGCCACCGCGTAGTTGGCCGCAGCCGACTGCGCCCCCTGCTCCGTATGCGCGAACCCCGACGCGATCCCCGTCGCGCCGTCCTTCCCGGACACCGGTTTCTCACCTGTCGGGGCAGTCGCCTGCGCGTTCGGCTTGCTGCCACTCCCCGAATCCGAATCGTCCGACGAACCCCCCCGGTTCGCGAAGGCGATCGCCGCGATGAGGAGGACCACGACGCCGACGACCGTCATCAGGTTCCGGTTGGACAGGCCGCCGCCGCGGCCACCACGTGGGCGCCGGGATGGGCCGTACGGATCGGACTCGCCCTCCGGGAGGCGGGTGCGTGTCAGGTGCCGGTCGGTGCCGCCGAATTCGCCGTAGTCACCCCCCTGGCGGCCGGAGTCCTGGCCGTAGCCGTCGTCGCCGAGACTCATCGTGCGCACGTCCCCTCATACGTCTTCGCCGGTTTGGCGCCCGCATATGACGGTAGCGGCGCGAAGGGATTCTGGGGGGAGGAGTACGAGGGGGTGTGAGGGGGCATCAGGTGGCAGCCTCGGTGCGGGGGGACTCGGGGACGAGAGGGTCTGCGCGGGGACGCTGCGCGCTGGGGCTGGTGGGGTCGGTGGGGTGGCCGGGGCTGTTGGCAAGAAAGAGGCTGGGCGGTTCCCAACACCCGTAGGGAGAACCGCCGGTAACGACGGCCGGATCGGATGGGTCAGATGGCCATGCCATAGACAATGGTGAAAAGAGTTCCCAGCGAGCCGATGATGAAGACGCCGGTGAGGCCGGCCACGATCAGCCCCTTGCCCTGCTCGGCGCTGAAGGTGTCACGCAGGGCCGTTGCCCCGATCCGTTGCTTCGCCGCGCCCCAGATGGCGATGGCCAGGCAGAGGAGGATGGCCGCCGCCATCACGACCTCGACCAGTACGCGCGCTTCGGTGCCCAGACTGCCGAACGGCCCCCATTTCGGGGCAATTCCGCCAATGATGGTGTTGATGTCGCCCTTGTCGCCGGCCGCCAAAAACATTTGTAACTCACCGCCCCTTATGGGTACTTGTGATGCTCTCCGCCACCTGGCAAAGGTCAGGACCTATCTTCGCCGAAGATGGCGCCCTCGCATGTCGACTTGGCGTCATTTTTTGCCGGAACCCGTACGTCTTCGTCCGTACGTGGGGCCGGGCCGTCGTGCGGGGCGTTGTCAGTGGGGAGTTCTATGGTGACTCTGTGTATCACGCGTGTGGACGCCGAGCAACGATGGGCGAGGTGGGGGACTATGCGTCAGTTCGGGTGGCAGTGTGTTCGGTCGGTACGCTGGAGCGCTCCGGGGGCGTTCGAGAACAAGGGTGGTACGGGTGCTGGTAGCCGATCGGTACCGGCTGGGAGAGCTGCTGGGCCGCGGCGGCATGGGCGAAGTCTGGGAAGCCCGCGACGAAGTGCTCGGTCGTCAGGTCGCGGTCAAGCTGTTGCTGGGGGACGAGGGCGACGACTCGGCGGCCTCACGTTTCCAGCTGGAGGCCCGGACCGCGGCCCGGCTGAATCACCCCCAGGTGGTCGCCGTCTACGACTTCGGTTCCTGGGACGGGCGGTTCTATCTGGTCATGGAGCTGGTCCGGGGCCCGAGCCTGGCGCAGGAGCTGTCCGCGCGCGGTCCCCTCGCCCCCGACCGCGTGGCCCGTATCGCCGCGCAGGCGGCGGCCGGGCTGGCGGCCGCCCACCGGCAGGGAGTCGTCCACCGCGACGTCAAGCCCGGCAATCTGATGCTCGACGCCGACGGCACCCTGAAGATCGGCGACTTCGGGATCGCCCGGTTCGTGGACGAGACGTCCGCGGCGTTGACCAGGGTCGGCCAGATCGTCGGTACGAGCACCTATCTCGCCCCGGAGCGCTGCCTGGGCCGGGTGGCCGGGCCCGCCTCCGACGTCTACGCGCTGGGGTGCGTGCTCTACCAGCTCCTGATCGGGCGTCCCCCGTTCTGGGCGGAGAGCCCGACCGCCCTGCTCTATCTGCACGTCGACTCGGCGCCGGAGCCCCCGCGCCGTCACCGGGCGGACCTGCCACCCGCCTTCGAGTCGTATCTGCTGCGGATGCTGGCCAAGCAGCCGGAGGAGCGGCCGACGGCCGAGGAGACCGCGGAGTGGTTCGGCGGGACGGCATGGCAGGGCATGTCGGCGCCCGTGGTGGCGGCCGCACCTCCGGGTACGCCCACGCCTCCACCCATGCGCGCGCCCGCGCATGCGACCGCGCCTCCGGCGGCACGTCTCTCGGCACGTCCCTCGGCGCGCCCGCCCATGCCTGCCGCCGTACCGACCGCGGCTCCGGCGGGGCGTCCGTCGCTGCCCGCGGAGCGGGCCGTACCGCCGCGCGGGCCGGGACGAGGACGTCAGCCGGTGGCCACGCCCACGTCCGCGCCCGCTCCCGCACCCGTGTCCACGGCGCCCGGTCGTGCGGCGGCCTCGCGGCGCGGGAAGGGTTCGCGGAAGTCGAAGAAGGTGCTGGCCATCGCCGTCGCCGGAGCGGTGGCGTTCGTGGTGGCGGCCGTGATCGGCGCGTGGGCCTTCGGTTCGGACGGCGGCTCCACCGGCCGGCCGGGAGTGCATGCGCCGCGACGCTGACCGGGGCGGCGCTGACCGGGGCGGGGCGGGCCGCCCCCTCCGACGGAGCGGCAACCCGCCGTCGGGGCACGCTAGTCGAGACCCTCCACGAAGTGGTCGAACTCGCCCGCCTTGACGCCCAGTGCGAACGCGTCCCAATTCTCGTTGGTCGTCACCACGACCTTCTCCGGATCGGTGTTCTCCCGGATGTAGACGTGGCCGTCGTCCCCGAAGGCGACCTCCAGGTATTCGGTCTCGTCGCCTTCGGTCGCCGGAATCCAGTTGAGCTCTGCCACGATGCCCCCTCAAGGGATGTAAGGGATGTACGGCCCGCTGTCGTCGCACACGATAGAGGACCGCCGGGAGCCGGAGTCTGACCATCCGTTCGATTCCTGTCGCTCGCTGTATACGCTGCCCCCGGGATGGGGAGGGGCGGGCAGACGGTGTCGTTGAGGGGTGAGATCGCCGCGGTTCACGCGGCGCACGCGCGGCCGGCCGCGCTGATCGGCGAGTTCCGGCGTACGGCCGTCCTCGTACCGGTCGACGGTCAGGGCGGGCTGTGGACCGCGGAGTTCGGAGGCGTGCAGTGGATCCACGCCTTCACGGACGAGCCGGCGCTGGCCCGGTTCGCCGCGGTCCGGGGCGAGGCGGCGCGCGACTGGGAGTACCGGTCCGTGCTCGGCGCCCGGCTCCTGGACGTGGTCGTACCGGCCGTCGGCGAACCGGCGGGTGTGGCACTCGACGTGGGCAGTGAGCGTCCAATGATGTTCCCGCCCGTCGTCGGTGTCGTGCCGGAGGGCGCGGCGGTCGACGCGACAGCCGACGGGCGGCTCCGATGAGTGACGGCATACAGGCGCACAAGGACGCGCTCGACAACATCACCAAGGGGCTCAACGGCGTCATCGACGAGCTGAAGAAGTCCGGCGGTTCGCCCGGCGAGGCGGCCACCGGCCGTGGTTTCGGCGAGCTCGCCCTCTCCGGCATGGAGACGGGTCACCAGGGCCTGACGGATGCCTTCACGTCGTTCTGTCACCGCTGGGAATGGGGCGTGCGCGCCCTCGTGCACGACGGCAGCCAGTTCGCCGAGCGCGTGGACCTGGCGGCGGGCTACTACCACGAGGGCGACGCGTACATCTCGAACACCTTCAAGGTGACCACCAACGCCGTCATGGGCAATCCGCACCTGACCGAGGAGCAGGTGGAACGGCAGTCCTGGGGGCAGACGTTCTCGGACAACCCGTTCAACGACATCGCCCACGCCGACTACAGCGCCAAGTCCTTCGAACAGGCCGGTGATCACGCCGACGAGGCCCTGGCGCGGACCATCGCCGACATCAAGGGCCGGCCCTCGGAGCCCGGGAGGGGCAACTGATGTCCCTCTGGGACAAGGCGGGCGAGAAGCTCGAACACGCCGTCGACGCCGGCAAGAAGGGCCTCGGCGAGGCCGTCGAGTGGGGTGGCCACAAGGTCGGTGACGTCGCCGACGACCTCGGGTTCCACGGTGCGGCCAAGAACATCGACGGCTGGTCCGACAGGACCGCCTCCGGCCTGGGCGCGGAGGTCGGCGAGAAGCAACTGGACGAGACCGACGATCCCGGGGAGCTCGTCCACGGCGACGCGAAGCGCATCGAGTCCACCGCGGGCCACCTGCGCAGCTTCCACACGGCGTTCGACACCGCGCACGCAGGGATGCAGAAGGTCGACCCGTCGCAGTGGAAGGGCGACGGGAAGGAGGCCTTCGCCCGGAAGTTCGCCGAGCACGCCCCGAAGTGGGCGCACGCGGCCGATTCCTGCCAGGACGCGGCGACGGCCCTGTCCGCGTACGCCCACACCGTGACCTGGGCACAGAACCAGGCCAAGGAAGCCGTACGGCTCCACAAGCAGGGAAAAGAGGCCGCGAAGGCGGCCCAGGACGCTTACGGCAAGGCGGCCGACGCGTACGACGCGAAGGTGAAGGCGGGCGAGGACCCCGGCCCGCCGCCGCCCCCGTGCACCGACCCCGGCATCGCCGACCGCGAGGAAGCGCAGCGCGTCCTGACCGAGGCCCGCAAGCAGCGCAACACCGCCGCCGCGGCCGCGCGGACGGCCATCGACAAGGCTGTCGAACTCGCCCCGAAGCTGCCGAAGTTCTCCGACCGGGTCGCAGGTGACGCGAAGGACCTGTACGACGGTGGTCAGGTCGAGGCGATGCACCTGCTCGGCGGCGGGGTCCGTTCGGTGGCCGACATGGCGCGGTTCGCCCGTACCCTCAACCCGCTCGACCCGTACAACGTCACCCACCCCGCCGCGTACCTCGACGGTGTCTTCCAGACCGACACCAACCTCGTCTCCCTGGCCGCCCACCCCGGCCGCATCCCGTCCACCCTCCTCGGCACCGGCTGGGGCTCGGACCCCTCGGAGGCCATGGGCCGCCTCGCGGGCAACATTGCGATGGGCGTCGCCACGGGCGGCGGAAGCGCCGCCGCCGACGCGGGCGAGCGGATGGCGGTCGGAGCGGCGCGCCGCGGGGCCACCGACGCCGCCGAGGCGGGGGCGGAGCAGGGCGTCAAGAGCGGGGCGGCGCGCGAGGCCGTGGACGCCAACCCCAAGCAGGGCGGCATCGAGCCGGGCCAGAAGTGCGTCGGCGGCGACCCCATCGACATGGCCACCGGCCGCATGTTCCTGCCGCAGACCGACGTCTCCCTGCCCGCCGCCGGGCTGCCCCTGCTCTTCGAACGGCGGGCGGAGTCCGGTTATCGCGCGGGCCGTTGGCTGGGTCCGTCCTGGTCGAGCACCGTCGACGAGCGCCTGGAGATCGACTCCGCGGGCGTGGTGTACGTACGCGCCGACGGCATGCTGCTCAGCTATCCGCACCCCGCCCCGGGCGTTCCGACCCTCCCCACCGAAGGCCCGCGCTGGCCCTTGGCCAACGCCGACGGGGGCGGCTACGTCATCGAGGACCCGGTGTCGGGACGCGCCCGGCACTTCACCCCGTACGGTTCCGATCTCGCCCTGCTGCAGCAGATGTCCGACCGCGCGGGTCGCTGGATCACCTTCGAGTACGACGCCGACGGCACGCCCCTCGCGCTCGTCCACGACGGCGGTTACCGCGTCCGTGTCACCACCGATTCCGGCCGCGTCACCGCGCTCCACCTGGTGGCGGAGGGCGTGGAGACGGAGCTGATCCGCTACGCGTACACCGACGGAAACTTGACGGGCGTCATCAACTCGTCCGGTCTGCCACTGCGGTTCGACTACGACGAGCGCGGCCGCGTCACGGCGTGGACCGACCGCAACGCCAGCCGGTACGTCTACGCGTACGACGACCGGGACCGCTGCGTCTTCCAGACCGGCGCCGACGGCCATATGCGCTTCTCCCTGGAGTACGGGGAGCCCGACCCCGGCACGGGCCTGCGGGTCACGGCGATGACCGACTCCCTGGGGCATACGACCCACTACGTCGTCGAGGACGCCACCTCGCACGTCGTCGCCGAGATCGACCCGACCGGGGCCGCCACGCGTACGCGCCGCGACCGCCACAACCGGGTGCTCTCACGCACCGACGCCCTCGACCGGACCACCGAATTCCGCTACGACGGGGTGGGGCGGCTCGTCTCGGTGACGCGCCCCGACGGCCGCGCGGCGACGGCCTCGTACGACGCGGCCGGTCACCCGGTGACCTTGACGGACGTGGACGGCTCCGTCCGCCACCAGACCTTCGACTCCGCCGGCCGCCGCACGTCCGTGACGGATCCTGCGGGGGCGGTCACCCGCTTCACGTACGACTCTCGCGGCCATCTGGCGACGGTCACGGATGCGCTAGGCGGCGTCACCCGTGTCACCTGTTCCAGGGCAGGACTTCCCGTCGAAGTGACGGATCCGCTCGGCGGGGTGACCACATACCGCCGCGATGCCTTCGGCCGTGTGACGGCCGTCATCGATCCGATGGGAGCGACGACGCGGCTCTCCTGGACGGTGGAGGGACGGCTCGCCCGGCGGGTGGCGGCGGACGGGGCCGAGGAGAGGTGGACGTATGACGGCGAGGGCAACTGCCTCACGCACACCGATGCCGTCGGCGGTGTCACCCGCTCCGAATACACCCACTTCGACCGCCTGGCGGCCAGGACCGGCCCGGACGGCGTCCGCTACGAGTTCACCCACGACTCGCGCCTCCAATTGACGGCCGTCACCAACCCGCAAGGGCTGACGTGGAGTTACGAGTTCGACCCTGCGGGTCGGCTGGCGTCGGAGACGGACTTCGACGGCCGGACGCTTCGGTATGCGCATGACGCGGTGGGGCAGCTCGCGTCGCGCACGGACCCGCTGGGGCGGACCGTCGCGTACGAGCGCGACGTGCTGGGGCGGGTGGTACGGAAGGACGCGGACGGTGCGGTGACGACGTACGTCCACGACACGGCGGGCCGGCTGGCGGAAGCGGCGGGCCCGGACGCGACGTTGGTGTACAGCCGGGACCGGCTCGGACGCGTCAAGTCCGAGACCTGCGACGGCCGTACGCTCACCTTCGCCTACGACGAACTGGGGCGCCGCACGCGGCGGATCACCCCGATGGGCGCGGTCAGCAAGTGGGAGTACGACGCGGCGGGGCGGCGTACCTCTGTGACCGTGTCCGGTCACTCGTTCACGATGGAACGCGACGCGGCGGGCCGGGAGGTCGCGCGCGATTTCGGCGCGGGACTGACGCTGGCGCACGAGTGGGATCCGACGGGCCGGCTGACCGGGCAGTCGCTGCCCGGGGTGCTGTCCCGTACCTACACCTACCGCCGGGACGGGGCCGTCACGACGGCGGGGGACCGCAGCTTCGAGCTGGACGCGGCGGGCCGGGTCACGGCGGTGGACGCGCCGGGGTGGAGCGAGCGCTACGCGTACGACGAGGCGGGCAACCAGACGTCCGCGGACTGGCCCGCGGCGCATCCGGGACAGGAGGCGGTGGGTCCGCGCGCGTATGCGGGTACGCGCATCACCCGTGCCGGTGACGTCCGTTACGAACACGACGCGGCGGGACGTGTCGTATCGCGCCGCCGCACCCGTCTGTCGCGCAAGCCGGACGTCTGGCGGTACGAGTGGGACGCGGAGGACCGCCTGACGGCGGTCGTGACGCCGGACGGGGTGCGGTGGCGGTACCGCTACGACCCGCTGGGCCGCCGCGTGGCGAAGGAGCGCCTGGGCGCGTCGGGCGAGGTGACGGAAGAGGTCCGCTTCACCTGGGACGGCGCGACCCTGGTCGAACAGACCACGACATCCACCGACTTCCCCAACCCGGTCACCCTGACGTGGGACCACAACGGTCTCCACCCGATCGCCCAAACCGAACGAATATCGGCGGCGGACGCGTCCCAACGGACCGTCGACACCCGCTTCTTCGCCATCGTCACGGACCTGATCGGCACCCCGACGGAACTCGTCGACGAGTCGGGGGACGTGGCCTGGCGTTCCCGCTCCACCCTCTGGGGCACGACGGCCTGGCCGACGGCCAGCACCACGTACACCCCTCTCCGCTTCCCGGGCCAGTACTTCGACCCGGAGACCGGCCTCCACTACAACTTCCACCGGCACTACGACCCGGCGACGGCGCGGTATCTGTCGCCGGATCCATTGGGGCTGGCGCCGGCGCCGAATCCGGTGGCGTATGTACACAACCCGGTGTCGTGGGTGGATCCGTTGGGGCTGGCGCCGGGAGGGTGCCCCGAAAATGTCACCATTTACCGTGGGACGCGTTTCTACAGGGAAAACGGCATTGCGTCAGAAACCGACTTGCTAATGAGTCAAGCCGCCCAGGACGCTTACATGCAGACCGGATCTGTTGACGCGGCGCTTCAAGCATCGCGGGAAGCTCATACCGGGGCACTGGCGGAGTGGGGAGATGCGGATACGCTTGCCCAAGCGCATGCAGAGTTTGGAACCGATATGCAGGAGGCGTACGGGCCGCGTTCGGTCATGTCCTTTACCACTGACCCCGATCGCGCGAAGTTCTTCGCAGACGGTGGGACTGTGTACTCGACCAGTATTCATCCCGACGATGGCATCTGGCAGACGCTTCCTACCTCAACCGAGCAAGAGATTTTGATACCGCACTTGATCAAGGTGAAGCCATGGCTGGGGTAAGGCTAAAAATCGGCAAGCATGAGGTCGTCTACATGCCCGCCGGGGAGCTCGTCGACGTACAGGAGGAAATCGGAAATTTCAATGAACTAGATGACCGATCCCTGGTTGACCACTCTCGTATGCGGCGCTTCCTTATCCGGATTAGGCCCAATTGGCCTCTTGCTGTCTTCTACCTTCACTGGAGCGATGGCACCGACTTGACCTTGCTCGATATGCGGGTACGTTCAGGCGAAGCCACGGAGGGAGACTTCTTCAATGCCCTGGTCGGGGAAGCCCATGGGATGGGATGTATGGAGTGCAAGGTGAGCCATCGCGTGGTTACCTGGGCTGTCGCCATGGGGGTGTTCTCCGACGACAGCAGGCGGGCACGATCGCATTCATATGTAGACCGCTGTCCTGCTTGCAATAGCAAGTGGGACGCCAGGGTGCTCGAAATGATCAGTGCCAAGTAAGCGATCCGGTGCACAAGGGAAGGCTGTGCTGTTGACCAGCAGAGCAGCATGGCTGAAGACACTGGGCAGGGTCGTCAACTCGTAGGCGCCCGCGTGGTCGCCTGGTCGGACCGCTTGGAGCTATGCAGTGCGTATCGAAATCATCGGCATCCTTGACGCTGGCCAAAGGGCAGTGGAGTTCACCTGTGCAGCGGGCCGGGCGTGGGGCACCTGGAAGGGGGAGGAGGATCCGGTTATCGGTACGCATGATGTCGAATTTGCAATCGATGAAGGGGTCGACTGGCAGGCGTCTTCGGCTTCGACTCAGGGAGAGATCTGTGCAAGGCGATCAGGTCGTGATCAATGGATCTCGGTCTCGGGCATCGTGGAGAGAGCGGATGACGACTCCGTGGTAACTCTGAGGATTCGAACCGAGCTTGTGATGGTCGAGATGGCGGACGCCGGCTGCGTGGTCGCACGGGGTGACGCCGTCACAATCAGAGTGAAGAATCTCGATATCTACCCCTACCGGCTATGAGACCGCATGCCGACCCCTGGCTTCGTGACCAGGTCATCACGGTCCAGCCGTCCGTTCCGGGTATGGGCGAGCAGCGCGCGCAAAGTGGCGGGTGGCAGGTTCAGGACGGTGTCGGGGCGGTCGCTCTCGCGCAGGTTGATCAACTTGCCCGGAGTCACGGCTATTTCGACGCAGTCATCCTGTCCGCTACCGCTAAACGAGGATTTCTGCCATATGAGGTCAGGCATGGATTCGGATCCTTCAGAGCGTGTGCAAGAGGTGCTGAACCACTCTCAGCGAGTCTTGTCGCTCATGAGACTCGGAGCCGGTCCGGGCGTCAATCGATGGGAGTGCCAGTTCGGCCAGCTTGGCGAAGATGCGTGCGTAGCGAGCCGCGTGTTCCTGCTCGCGCAGGACGGATGAGTTCACGGGCTGTTCAAGGCGGACCGTGTCCAGTTCGGGTGTCGGGCCGCCGAAGATGGCGAAAGACCGGCTGACGGCGGAGTGAGGTCCTGCCTGGAACGGGAAGATCTGTACGGTGACGTTGGGCAGCCGAGCCACTTCGATCAGCCGGGACAGCTGTGCGCGCATGGTGTCGCGGCTGCCGACCAGGGTCTGGAGCGCGCCTTCGTGGATGACGGCGTGATACCTCACGGGTGATTCGCCGCTGAGGATGCGCTGGCGAGCGAGCCGGAACTCGACATAGCGGTCGATGGGTGCGTTGGGGTCGTCGGCGGCTTCGCAGACAGCTCGCGCGTAGTCGGCGGTCTGGAGCAGGCCGGGGATGAGCAGTAGTTCGTTGGCGCGGATCGTCGTGGCGCGGGCTTCGAGTTCCGCCAGGTCGAGGACGGGCAGTTTCATGGCATCGCGGTAGGCGTCCCACCAGCCTTTGCCACGATCCTGGGCCATCGCCATGAGTCCCTCGAAGAACGGTCCTTCGGGACAGTCGTAGGCGCGAAGGAGCTTGTGCAGCCCGTTGCGCGGTACGTCGACGCGGCCGGACTCGATGTTGCTCACCCGCTGCCGGTCGGCGTCGATGAGTGCTGCGGCCTGATCTCCGGAAATGTGTGCGCGCATACGCAGCCTCTTCAGCTCGGCCCCCAGCCGACGCTGGCGCTCGCTTGGTTGGCTCCTGGGTGGCATGCCGTCCCTCCTCGGTTCGCCGCACAGTCTCGCCTGGCGATCAACTCGCCGTCCACGTAGGCGGTTCGGGGTGCACTCATCCGGGCGGGAACATGTGGAATAGGTTGCAACTTATGCAAGCGCTTCCCTAGCGTCGAAGACGTCCCGCTCCGTCTGCGGCGCGTGCCGTAAGCCGGAAGCGCACCCCTGCGCGTCCTCGTCACCTCGCGACAACGTCGCGCAAGGGCAATGCCACCGCACCCCCGCCCGGACGGGCGCCCCGCAGCAGGTGAACCCAAGGAGCCACGCCATGTGCACCGCATCCGCCTTCGCCCTCGCGCACGCCGACTTCTCGCTCGTCTTTCCGCCCGCACCCGGGTGGGTCCGCACCGCCCGGGAAGCCGTGCGCGCCGCGCTCGCTGCCGCTCACCGCGATGACCTCACCGACACCGCGGTTCTCCTCACGTCTGAGCTTGTCACCAATGCCGTCAACGCCTCGACAGGAGCTGAGTGTTCAACCCCTGTCAGCGTCTACGCCGAGTGGGATCCCATCGGCTCATTGCGGGTGCTGGTGCACGACGGAGCGCCGGGGCTGCCGTTGGCGTACGCGTACAGCGAGGGTGCCGAGACCGGGCGCGGGCTGCTGCTCGTTCGGCGCTGTGCCGACGACTGGGGTGTGTGCCGGCATGGCTTCGGGCCAGGGAAAGCGGTCTGGTTCACCCTCGTACGCTGACGCCCGTCAAACCCCACCCCTGTTACCCATTCGGGGGAAGTGGGTCAAGTGGCCCCGTCCAGGCCGAAATTGTGCTTTACGGTGACGGCAGACGGGTTGCCTCGTGCCGTAGAGCGAGGCGACCCCTGGTGGTGCTGAGAACACCTGTCCAGGGGTCTGCACCCGATAGGGATTGGCCCCCCACCAAGTGTTGCGGCATGCTATCGCGCCTGCGAGCTCCTTCACGCAGGTTGCCAACGAAATCATCCGTAGCCCCGAGCTGTCCTCGGACGCCGTGCGGCTGCTCATCCCGGCGTCGATCTGCCCTTGTGGCAGGTGGCTCAGCGAGCCGGGATCAAGACCACCGGGTTCATCCGTGCGAAGCGGGAGCTGGCCGCCGCCGGGTACTACCACGAGTGGCGCGAGCAAGGGCGCGGCGGGCGGTGGAGCACCGAGCAGCTTCTCTCCAGCGTGCCGCTGACCGCCGAAGAAGCCGCCGCCGTGCGGCGTGGGCAGCCGGGTACCGGGAATCCGGCCGTCGGTCAGCCGAGCAGTCGGCCCGTCGGCCGTTACCAAGACAACAACGGCGAGAACACTTACCAACCTCCCCAACCCGTCCCGCCGGAACCGGAGCCGGAACCGGAGCCGGAACCGGAGCCGGAGCTGGAACCGGAACCGGAACCGGAACCGGAACAAGATGGGCCTGAACCGAAGCCCAAACTCGCCCTGCCAGAAGCCTCGGTGGCCGTACCTCCACCCTTCGTCCAGCAGGGCGCCCACGCCCTCGCCGCCGTCTCCCGCACCGAACGGCGGCTCCGCCTCACCGGCTTCGATATCGCTCGCCTCGCCCCGCTCGCGGGGGAGTGGTTCCAGCGGGGCGCGTGCATCGCGGAGGTCCGTGAAGCGCTGACTGGCGGGCTGCCCGCTCACGTCCACTCTGCTGCCGGAATCATCCGGAATCGCCTGCTCAGAAAGATGCCGGACGCGCCCACCTTCGCTGAACAGCGCGCTGCGGAACGGCACTTCGCGCCGCCGCCCGTACGGGCAGGGGCACCCGTTCCACCCGCTCATGACACGTCAGGCGCCGTGGAGGCAACGCGCCGTGGCGCGGCGGCCGCGCGAGCAGCCCTGCGCGGTACGGAAGTCGAGATGGCTCCGGCTTTCTAAGGCGTGTCCGATGAGTCGTCGCCATCGGAACGTGCCGACGTGGAGGTCTCGTTCGGGTGACTTCCCGCATGCGGGACCGTTTCTGCTGGTCATGCCTCTTACGTAGCCACGAAAACCCTGGTGGCGAACAGCCGTTACTGCGAGACGAATACTCTCCCCGAAGGGAACATGCATGGGTGACACGCTGCGCGTGGGCGATGAACTCGGACTCGGTCAATCCCTGCAGGGCGGTGCCTACGCCCTGACACTGCAGGACGACGGCAACTTGGTGCTCTCCGAACCGGACGGCGTCGTGTGGGCGACCAACACCCACGGCAAGGGCGTCCAGCGGGCCGTGCTCCAGGAGGACGGCAACTTCGTGCTCTACACCGACGACGGCGCGGTGTGGGCCACTGACACCAACGGCCAGGACGTCGACCGGCTGGTCGTGCAGGCCGACCGCAACGTGGTGCTGTACGACAACGATGGTGACCCGCTGTGGGCATCGGACACCTACACCGACAACCCGACCTCCGAAGAGGAACCGTCGGCCCCGCCCGCCCCCGAGGTGCGCACCTACACCGTCGAACCCGGCGACACCCTGTGGGACGTCGCCGAACGCTTCTACGGCGACGGCAACCGCTACCGCGACATCGCCGACGCCAGCGGCATCGACGACCCGGACGTGGTGGACGTCGGCCAGGTACTGACGATTCCGTGACTTGAGCGCGTCGACGGTCCGCTCGACTTCGTTCCTGTGGCCGTAGCGTTCCCGGTCGAACCCGGTAGGGCGACCGCCACGGCTGCCACGCCGTCGGCGGTTGGCCCGCTGGTCCCGGTGCTCCCGGTGCTCCCGGTGCTCCCGGTGCTCCTCTCCCCAAGGCAACGGAAATTGACGGATACCCGGCGGGCCCGTGGGGGAGGATTGCGGGGTGCGGAAGGTCTGGGTGGGCGTGGGTGTCGGCATCGGGATGTGCCTGTGTTTCGTCGGGCTGCTCGTCTGCGGGGTGTACATGGCCGCCGCCGACCTCGGCGGTGGCGGGCCCAACGATGTCGAGCTGGCGAAAGGTGCGGTTCCGGCGGAGTATCAGAAACTGGTGCAGGACTGGGGGAACTACTGCCCCGCCCTGTCGCCGGCCATCCTCGCCGCGCAGATCTACTCGGAGAGCGGCTGGAACCCCAAGGCCGTGAGCCCGGCGAACGCGCAGGGGATAGCGCAGTTCATTCCCGAGACCTGGGCGACCCATGGCATCGACGCCAACAAGGATGGCAAGGCGGACATCTGGGACCCGCAGGACGCCATCCCGTCGGCCGCCGTCTACGACTGTGAACTCTCGCAGGATGTCAAGAGTGTGCCCGGCGACCTTTCGGACAACATGCTGGCGTCGTACAACGCCGGTGCGTACGCGGTCATCCAGCACCACGGGGTGCCGCCGTACGACGAGACCCAGGGCTATGTGAAGGAGATCCGGACGCTCGCGAGGAGCTTCGCCAAGCCCGTCAGCCGGGTGGCGCCCTCGCAGCAGGCGGCCGGGGCCATCTACTACGCGCAGGAGAAGCTCGGCACGCCGTATCTGTGGGGCGGCGACGGCACCGCCGAGGACGGGGGCCGGTTCGACTGCTCGGGGCTCACCAAGGCCGCGTACGAATCGGTCGGCATCACCCTGCCGCGCGTCGCGAACGACCAGTGGAACGCGGGCGCGCACCCCAAGCGCGACGAGCTGCTCCCCGGCGACCTGGTCTTCTTCGCGTACGACCTGAAGGACCCCCGCAGCATCCACCACGTGGGGCTCTACGTGGGCGGCGGGCACATGATCAACGCTCCGCACACCGGGGCCCTGATCCGGTTCGACTCGATCGACACACCGGACTACATCGGGGCGACCCGGGTCACCGAGGATGGCGCGAAAGCGCTGCCCAAGCCGAAGGGGGTCTGAGGTCCGGACCCCGGAATGCGACGATGGGTCACCCTTCGATAACGTCCTGGTGATCATTGGGTGGAGAGTGGAACGCCCGGCCGGAGTGGCGCGTTCCATGGTTGTGGGAAACAGGCGCCGCCATGGGCGGCGCACGGACCACGGGGGTCGGCAGCTGGACGTAGCAAGAGGCGACAGATAAGGGGCCACGACAGATGGCTGGACTCGCGGTGGGGCACCTCGTGTCGGAGGCCGGGGGCGGGCCGGGGCCCGACAACAGTCTGCTGTACGACATCAACGGCCTCGCCAAGGCCGCCCCCAACTGGCTGGACCGCGCCGTCGAGTTCATCGGCGAGTACGGGATCGTCCTCGGGCTCGCCGTGCTGATGCTCTGCGCCTGGTGGAGCGTCCGCAAACGGGAGGACGCGCCGACCGCCGTCGCCGGGCTGCTGTGGGCACCGCTCGCCGCCGGCATCGCGCTGCTCGTCAACATCCCGATCCGGGACTTCGTCAAACGCCCGCGGCCCTTCGTCGACCACACCGGGCTGGACGTCCTCGTCAAGGGCAAGACCGACTACTCGTTCGTCAGCGACCACGCGACGCTGACCATGGCCATCGGCGTGGGCCTCTTCGTCGCCAACCGCAAGTACGGGCTGATCGGCATCGGCCTCGCGTTCCTGGAGGGCTTCTGCCGGGTCTATATGGGCGTGCACTATCCGACGGACGTCATCGGCGGGCTGGCGCTCGGCACGGCGGTGGCCCTGCTGCTGGCCCCGCTGGCGATGATGCTCCTCACCCCGTTCGTGCGGGCGGTCGCGGGGTCGCGGGCCGGCTGGCTGGTGAGATCTGACAACGCTGTCCCGCCGGTGGTGGCGGCGCGGCCGGAGCGGCCGGTGCACCGGGACAACGATCTCGCGGCGTAGGGGCTCTCGCCGCCCTGGGAAAACGGGGCTCGGTTGTCCCCCGTCGTTCCGTTTCGCCTGCGGCGGGCGTTTTCTCCGGCCTCGCTCCGGGGTCCGGTCGGGTGCGGGCCGGTGGGCTTTGTTCCCCAGCCCCGCCCCTTCCCGCAGTGTCGATTGCGGCTCCGCCGCGTGAGGGGGAGACCCCCAGACCCCCAAAGCGGCTGCGCCGCTTGTCCTCAAACGCCGGACGGGCTGGAATTCCGGGTCGCCGCGTGCGTCATCGCGTCCTCCCTCGCGAGGGAGCGGGCCCGGCGGGCGGGGCCGCGCCAGCCGCAGGTGCAGCGGGCGCTGCAGAAGGAGCCGGTCTCGCCGGTGCTGGTGGCGTGTGCCGCGGTACGGTTCGCGGCGGCTGTGTCGGACACGTGACCACGCTACCGCCCGTGACGGCGCCCCGGGGCCGGTCGTTGGCACTACGGGTTCCACGGCGCGTGGCAGGGGGCTGACGTTCATGGTGGTGCGGCGGCAAGGACGCAGGGGCCGCAGGGGCGCGGTCGTCGCCAATGCCATGATGGGCGGCGTCGCCCTCGGGGTGCTGGTGTCGGGCTGCACGGTTCCGGAGCGGCCCCAGCTGCGCGTCGGCCTACAGGCCCGCCAGGCGGACGACATCGACCCCGCCCGGGGCCGCGAGGCGCTGCGCCGTGCCGCCGGGACGCTCGCGGCGGCGGGCGGCGCCCGGGTCCGTACGGCGATGGAGACGGTCAGCGGCGGCACCCGGCTGACCATCCACGGCACCGGGAGGTACGACTTCGCCCGGCCTGCCGGGCAGTTGACGGTTCTGGTGCCAGCGGACGCCGCCGGAGCCGCCGAACACCGGCCCATCACCGAGGTGTTCACCCCCGGCGCGCTCTTCATGAAGAACCGCGGCGCCGGGGTGCCCGCCGACAAATGGGTGCGGCTGGCCACCCCCGCGCTCGCCGACGGCAATCTCCTCACCAGCGGCGCCACCGATCCGCTCGCGGCCGCCGAACTGCTGGGCGGCGCCCGGGAGGTGACGTATATGAGGGACGAGCGGATGGACGGGGTCCGGGTCAGGCACTACTGGGGCACGATCGACCTCGGCCGGGCCGCGCGCGCCGCGCCCGTACGGGACCGCGAGCCGCTGTCCGTGGCGGCGAAAGGGTTCTCCAGTGGCACAGTGGCGTTCGATGCCTATCTCGACGACCAGGGGCGGCCGCGCCGGGTGTCCCATCGATTCGGTGTCGGCGGGGAAACCGGCGGTCCGGTGGCCCCGATGACCGTGGTCTCGACCGTCGAACTCTATGACTTCGGCACGAAGTTCGAGGTGCCGCTGCCCGCTTCCGGCGATATCTATGCGGGGACCGTCGGTTCGCCGCAGAAATAACGCGGCAGGGCGTGGTTGGCCATGGAAATGGTCATTCTGTGCCATGCGCGCCATGTGTACCGATCACTACGCTGGTTACCCGAAGAACGAAAAACCCGAGGAGGTGAATCACGTGATTTCGCGACGCGGTTCGTCGGGTGGGCCGGATCCCGTGGCCCTCATCGAGATCGATCTCTACGGGGACTTGATGATCGCGGCGTCCAGTGCGGATGAGGATCGGCTCAGTGCCGATCGGATCGACGAGGTGCTCAAGGTCGTACGGCTGACGCCGGGCACCCTGGACGAGTGATCGGGGCTTCGCCCCGGGCCCCGGGCTGCCGCCGGTGGCGGGCTTTGTCCCCTACCCGCCCCTTCCCGAACTGGGGGAGACCCCCAGACCCCCAACCACGCTCCGCGCGGTGTCCTCAAACGCCGGACGGGCTGATTTTCGCGCACTGTGGCAGCGGACCTGCGGGCCCGACCCGCAGACTCAAGGGCCACGGTCGGCAAATCCAGCCCGTCCGGCGTTTGAGGACACGCCCGGAGGGCGTTTCCGCCGCAGGCGGCGAACCGGACCGTAGTCGTGCGCCCGCCCGCCGCAGGTGCTACGTACGGAGCAAGCGCGCGATAGCGGCACTCGCCTCGGCGACCTTCGCGTCGATCTCGTCGCCGCCCTTGACCGCGGCTGCCGCCACGCAGTGGCGCAGGTGTTCCTGGAGGAGCTGGAGGGCGAAGGACTGGAGGGCCTTGGTGCTCGCCGAGACCTGGGTGAGTATGTCGATGCAGTAGACGTCTTCCTCGACCATGCGCTGAAGGCCGCGGATCTGTCCCTCGATCCGGCGCAGCCGCTTGAGGTGCTGGTCCTTCTGGTCGCTGTAGCCGTGCGGGCCATGGACCTGTTCGGCGGTGCCGTCGCCCGCCGTCCCGCCGTGGCAGGCTCCGGTTTCCGTGGTCGTCATGGCGTCCTCCGTCGGGCCCAGGGGTTTTGCGCCGGTCGGTGCTTATACCCCACTCGTATACCCCCAGCAGGTATATGGTACAGAATTCCGCGCTCCGAGGCGGTACCTGCCTTCGTGAGCACTCTGCCCGATGGGCGACACTGAGGGAATGCCAGTTAGCCGTGGCTGGACGATGCGCCTAGCATCAACGAGACCGAATCCGCTGCACCCCGAGGATCCCACGTGCGCTTTCGTCTGACCCCCAGGGAGACGAGCTTCTACGACATGTTCGCCGCGTCCGCGGACAACATCGTCACGGGCTCCAAGCTCCTGATGGAACTGCTCGGAGCGGACACGTCCGCCCGGGCCGAGATCGCCGAACGGATGCGAGCAGCGGAGCACGCGGGGGACGACGCGACGCACGCGATCTTCCACCAGCTGAACTCCTCCTTCATCACGCCGTTCGACCGCGAGGACATCTACACCCTCGCCGGTTCGCTCGACGACATCATGGACTTCATGGAGGAGGCCGTCGACCTGGTCGTGCTGTACCAGATCGAGGAGCTTCCGAAGGGCGTCGAGCAGCAGATCGAGGTCCTCGCGCGGGCCGCCGAACTGACCGCCGAGGCGATGCCCAACCTGCGGACCATGACAAACCTCACGGAGTACTGGATCGAGGTGAACCGGCTGGAGAACCAGGCGGACCAGATTCACCGCAAGCTCCTCGCCCAGCTCTTCAACGGCAAGTACGACGCCATCGAGGTCCTCAAGCTCAAGCAGATCGTGGACGTGCTGGAGGAGGCCGCCGACGCGTTCGAGCACGTCGCCAACACGGTCGAGACCATCGCGGTCAAGGAGTCCTGACCCCCGGTGGACACCTTTGCTCTCGTCGTGACCATCGGGGTCGCGCTCGGCTTCACCTATACGAACGGCTTCCACGACTCCGCGAACGCCATCGCGACCTCGGTCTCCACGCGGGCGCTGACCCCGCGGGCGGCCCTCGCGATGGCCGCGGTGATGAACCTCGCCGGTGCCTTCCTGGGCAGCGGGGTCGCCAAGACCGTCAGCGAGGGTCTGATCGCCACGCCCGAGGGGCAGAAGGGGATGGGCATCCTCTTCGCCGCCCTGGTGGGTGCGATCGCCTGGAACCTCATCACCTGGTACTTCGGACTTCCGTCGTCCTCCTCGCATGCCCTGTTCGGCGGCATGGTGGGTGCGGCGCTCGCGGGCGGCACCACGGTGATCTGGTCGGGGGTGATCGAGAAGGTCGTCATCCCGATGTTCGTCTCGCCCTTCATCGGCCTGATCCTCGGCTATCTGGTGATGGTCGCGATCATGTGGATGTTCCGTAAGTCCAACCCGCACAAGGCCAAGCGCGGCTTCCGTATCGCGCAGACGGTCTCGGCGGCGGGCATGGCGCTCGGGCACGGCCTCCAGGACGCCCAGAAGACCATGGGCATCGTGGTGATGGCCCTGGTCATCGGAGATGTGGAGGGCAAGGGCGACGCGATCCCGCTGTGGGTCAAGCTCGCCTGCGCGCTGACGCTCTCCGCGGGTACGTACGCGGGCGGCTGGCGGATCATGCGGACGCTCGGTCGCCGCATCATCGAGCTGGACCCGCCGCAGGGGTTCGCCGCCGAGACCACGGCCGCTTCGGTCATGTACACGGCGTCGTTCATGTTCCACGCGCCGATCTCCACGACGCATGTCATCACTTCCGCGATCATGGGTGTGGGCTCGACCAAGGGGTCGCGGGCCGTGCGGTGGGGTGTCGCCAAGAACATCGTGATGGGCTGGTTCATCACGATGCCGGCTGCCGCCTTGGTGGCCGCGTTCAGCTACTGGATCGTCGAGCTGGCCTTCGCCTAGCCGCGCCCACCCACCCGCCCGGCACCCGGGAAGGGGTTCTCCGGAGGCTCCGCCCCCGGACTCCATTTCGGCGGGCCACGCGCCTGGCTTCGGGGGCTCCGCCCCCGCCCCCCGCCCGCCGCGGGCACCGCATTACAGATGGGCCCGCCCCCCTGGTACGAACAGGGGGGCGGGCCTTTTGCCTTGCGGCGGCACCGCCATGCAGCGCCACAAGGCAGTCGGGGTCGGGGGCCGGGCCCCCGAGTTACCGGGTGGGGCAGGTGGGTGGGAAGGCCCCGCACGCGGAGCGGCCCGCCCGGCGAGGGGCTCGCACCGCCATGCAGCGCCACAAGGCGTTCGGGGTCGGGGGCCGGGCCCCCGGGGGATCAGCCGAAGCGGCCCGAGATGTAGTCCTCCGTGGCCTGGACCGACGGGTTGGAGAAGATGCGCTCCGTGTCGTCGATCTCGACCAGCTTGCCCGGCTGGCCCACGCCCGCCAGGTTGAAGAAGGCCGTACGGTCCGACACGCGCGCCGCCTGCTGCATGTTGTGGGTCACGATGACGATCGTGAACCGTTCCTTCAGCTCGCCGATCAGGTCCTCGATGGCGAGCGTGGAGATCGGGTCGAGCGCCGAGCAGGGCTCGTCCATCAGCAGCACCTGCGGTTCCACCGCGATGGCGCGGGCGATGCACAGACGCTGCTGCTGGCCGCCGGAGAGGCCCGCTCCCGGCTTGTTCAGCCGGTCCTTGACCTCCTTCCAGAGGTTGGCGCCCTGGAGGGACTTCTCCACGATCGCGTCCATGTCGGCCTTGCGGACCCGGCCGCCGTTGAGGCGGACGCCCGCGGCCACGTTCTCGTAGATCGACATGGTCGGGAAGGGGTTCGGCCGCTGGAAGACCATGCCGACCGTGCGGCGCACGGAGACGGGGTCCACGCCGGGCCCGTAGAGGTCCTCGTCGTCGAGCAGCACCTTGCCCTCGACGCGGCCGCCGGGGGTGACCTCGTGCATCCGGTTCAGGGTGCGGAGGAAGGTGGACTTGCCGCAGCCGGAGGGGCCGATGAAGGCGGTCACCGAACGGGGCTCGACGGTCATCGAGATGTCTTCGATGGCCTTGTGGCCGCCGTAGTAGGCGTTCAGGCCGCTGACGTCGATGCGCTTGGCCATGGGGATCACTTCTGCTTTCTCGGTACGGTCAGCGACCGGACTTGGGTGCTTTCCAGCGGGCGATGCCGCGGGCCAGCAGGTTGAGGATCATGACGAAGGCGATGAGGACCAGCGCGGCCGCCCAGGCGCGGTTGTAGCTGGCGTCGTTCCCGGCCGCCCACTGCTCGTAGATGTAGTACGGCAGCGAGGACTGGGCGCCGTCGAAGGGGTTGTTGTTGATCACCTGGGAGCCGAAGACCAGGAGCACGATGGGGGCGGTCTCACCGGCGATGCGGGCGACGGCCAGCATCACACCGGTGGCGATGCCGCCGATGGCCGTGGGCAGGACGACCTTGAGGATCGTGCGCCACTTCGGCACGCCCAGGGCGAGGGACGCCTCGCGGAGTTCGTTCGGCACGAGCTTGAGCATCTCCTCGGTGGAGCGGACCACCACCGGCATCATCAGGATCGCCAGGGCCATCGACCCGGCGAAGCCGGAGTAGCCGAAGTCCAGCATCAGGATCCAGAAGCTGAGGACGAACAGGCCCGCGACGATCGACGGGACGCCGGTCATCACGTCCACGAAGAAGGTGACCACCTTGGCGAGCCGGCCGCGGCCGTACTCCACCAGGTAGATCGCGGTCAGCAGGCCCACCGGCGCCGCGATGGCGGTGGCGATGCCCACCTGCTCCAGCGTGCCGATGATCGCGTGGTAGACGCCGCCGCCGGGCTGGATCGTCAGCACGCCCGACATCGAGTGGGAGAGGAAGGAGCCGTCGAGGACCTTCGCGCCGCGCCGGACCGTCTCCCACACCAGGGAGACCAGCGGGACCACGGCGATCAGGAAGCAGACCCAGACCAGGCTGGTGGCCAGCCGGTCCTTGGCCTGTCGGCGGCCCTCGACCCGGGCGGCGAGCCCGTACATGCCGAGGACGAAGAGGAGCGCGGCGATCAGGCCCCACTGGATCCTGCTGCTCAGACCGGCGCCGAGGCCGATCGCGATGCCCGCGGCGGCCGCGGCGGCCGCGACGGCGGGTGTCGCCCAGCGGGGGAGGCGCGGCTGGCGCAGGCTGCTGCCCGGCCGCGGGGCGCTGTCGGCCGCCAGCGGCTGCTCTATGGTCACGTCGCTCACTCCGAGTACTCCTTGCGACGCGCGATGATCAGCCGGGCCGCGCCGTTGACCAGCAGGGTCAGGACGAACAGCACCAGGCCGGAGGCGATCAGCGCGTCCTTGCCGATGTCGCCGGACTCCTTGAAGCTGCTCGCGATGTTCTGCGCGAAGGTGCCGCCGCCCGGATCCAGCAGGCTCTTGTTGATGACGAAGCTGGGGGAGAGGACGGTCGCGACGGCCATGGTCTCGCCGAGCGCGCGTCCCAGGCCGAGCATCGAGGCGCTGATGACGCCGGACCGGCCGAAGGGGAGGACCGACATCCGGATGACTTCCCAGCGGGTCGCGCCGAGCGCGAGCGCGGCCTCCTCGTGCATCTTCGGGGCCTGGAGGAAGACCTCGCGGCTGACGCTGGTGACGATCGGCAGGATCATGATCGCCAGCAGGATGCCGATGGTGAAGAGCGAGCGGGCGGCGCCGTCGTGGTACGTGAAGACGCCGGTCCAGCCGAGGTAGTCGTTCAGCCAGCTGTAGAGCCCGCTGAGATGCGGCACCAGGAAGAGGGCGCCCCACAGGCCGTACACGATGGACGGCACGGCGGCGAGCAGGTCGATCACGTACGAGAGCGGGGCGGCCAGCTTGCGCGGCGCGTAGTGCGAGATGAAGAGCGCGACGCCGATGGCCACCGGGACCGCGATGAGCATCGCGATCAGGGAGCTGACGACGGTGCCGAACGCGAGGACCGCGATGCCGAAGACCGGCGGGGTGGCGTTGGCGTTCCACTCGAACGTGGTGAAGAAGTTGCCGTGGTCGTGCGAGAGGGCGCTGGCGGCCCGGACGGTGAGGAAGACCGCGATCGCGGCCATGATCACCAGCAGCAGGAGGCCGGAGCCGCGCGAGAGCGCGAGGAAGATCCGGTCGCCGACGCGGGTGGCCGCCTTCGCCCGCAGGGCGGGGGCCGGGGCGTCCGGTGGCGGGTGTGCTGCGGTCGAACTGGTTATGTCCATGGGGTTTCTCCGGTCTGCGGAGGCGGCCGTCCTTCGGCCCGCACTCCTGGCGCGGCGGTGCACCGGACGGTGCGGCCGGGCTCCCTCGGGGCCCGGCCGCACACGGGGTTACGAGAGGTTCGCGACGTTCTCGCGGACCTTCTTCGCGATCTCGGCGGGCAGCGGGGCGTAGCCGAGGCCCTTGAGGACGGACTGGCCGTCCTCGCTGGCGACATAGGTCAGGAAGGACTTGGTGGCGGGCAGGGTGTCGGCCTTGTTGCCCTTGTCCCCGACGATCTCGTACGTCACCAGGGTGATCGGGTAGGCGCCCTCGGCCTTGGTGGTGTAGTTGAGCTTGAGCGCCAGGTCCTGGCCGCTGCCGACGACCTTCGCCTCGGCGATGGCCTTGGAGGCGTTGTCGGAGGTGGCCTCGACCGGGGCGGCGGCGCCGGTGTCGAGCTTCACCGTCTTGATCGAGTTGGCCGTGGCGTAGGACAGCTCGAAGTAGGAGATGGCGCCCTCGGTCTGCTTGACCTGCGAGGACACTCCGGCGGAGCCGTCCGCGGCCTGGCCGCCCTTGGCGGCCCACGCCTTGGCGGGCGCGTACGGCCACGACTTGTCGGCGGCGGCCTTGAGGTACTTGGTGAAGTTGTCCGTGGTGCCGGACTCGTCCGAGCGGTGGAAGGCCTGGATCTTGGTGCCGGGGAGCTTGGCGTCCTTGTTGAGCTTGGCGATCGCCGGGTCGTCCCACTTCTCGATCTTGCCGTCGAAGATCTTGGCGAGGGTGTCCGCGTCCAGGACCAGGTTGTCGACGCCGGTGAGGTGGTAACCGATGGCGATGGGGCCGCCGACCATGGGGAGGTTGATGCCCTGGCCGCCCTTGACGACCTCCTTGGACTTGGTGACCTCCTCCGGCTTCAGCGGCGAGTCGGAGCCCGCGAAGGCGGTCTTGCCCTGGAGGAACTCCTGGATGCCCGCGCCCGAGCCGGTGGGCTTGTAGTTGATCTGGATGTCCTTGCAGGCCGCCATGAAGTTCTTGACCCACAGGTCCATGGCGTTCTTCTGCGCGGACGAGCCCGAGGCCAGCAGCTGGCCCTTGCCGTCGCACTTGATGTTGCCGGCGGCCTTGGTGGCGCCGCCGGTGGAGGTGTCGCCACCGCTGTTGTTGTCCGAGCCGCACGCCGTGAGGACCAGGGCGCCGGAGACGGCGATGGCGCCGAAGGCGACGGCGCGGAGCCGGTTCTTGCGCTGAAGCTTCACTGTCGGGTGTTTCCTTCCGGGAGCCGCCGCTGGGGCGGCGTGCGAGAGGTGGGTGGTGCGGTCCCGGCGGTGTTCCGCCGGTGTCCTGAACGGTGTGACCCGCACCCTCTGTAGGCGAAATTAGGCAGAACAGGTGAAGCGGTCGATGGGGAAGAGTGAACGGAGAGTGAACCTCGGCGGTCGGGGTGGTAGCCGGGCGCCCGGCTGGTTTTTTCGCCCAAGTGTGACGCAGATCTCTGTCCGTTTGCCGGTGACCGTGACAGCATCCGTTCCTCGCGTGACGGTAAGTCAGACCCGGGGCGGAAGCCGTGGAGGTGGCCTGTGAGGCGGACCGGCAGGGGTGCGGGCGGCGGGGGTACGGACGGACGGGTGCCCGGCGGGCGGGCCGCGGGCGGCGGGCGCCTGATCGCCGCGACGGCGCTGATCTGTGTGACGGCGGTGGCCGGAGCGACGGCCCTGCCGGGGGTGGCGTACGCGGACCCCGCACCGCCGCCGCGCAGCCTGGAGGACGTCCACAAGGAGGTCGAGGGCCTCTACCGGCAGGCGGAGAGCGCCACGGACGCGTACAACGCCGCCGGCGAGGAGCAGCGCGCGCAGGAGAAGTCGATCGTCGAGATCGCGAAGTCCGCGGCCGCCGCCCAGGAGCGCATGAACCGGCTCAAGGACCAGGCGGGCGCCCTGGCCCGCGCCCAGTACCGCGACGGCAGCATGCCGCCCCAGGCCAGATTCCTCCTCACGGCCTCCCCGGAGACCTTTCTCGACGGCATGGCGCTCGCCCACAAGGGTGAGGCGGCCACCCGGGGCCTGATCGCGCGGGTCGCGGCCACGCAGCAGGCCCTGGACGGCTACGCGAAGACCGCGGGCGAGCGCTGGAAGACCCTCGACGCCGAGCGCAGGAAGAAGGAGACGGCCAAGAAGGAGATCGAGGCCAAGCTCTCCGCCGCCAAGGAGCTCGAGTCGCGGCTGGAGGAGAAGGAGAAGGAGCGGCTGCGCAAGCTGGAGGAGGACAAGGCCCGCCAGGAGCAGCAGAAGTGGCTGGCCTCCAGCACCCCGCAGGGCGTCCCCCTCCAGGAGGCCCTCAAGGACTCCGGGACGGCGACCGACGAGGGCGGGCGGGCGGTCGCCTTCGCGACCGCCCAGCTGGGCAAGAACTATGTGTGGGGCGCGGAGGGACCGGACACCTACGACTGCTCCGGCCTGACGCTCAAGGCGTGGGCGGCCGCCGGCCGCGCCATACCGCGGACCTCGCAGGAGCAGTGGCGCCAGCTGCCCAAGGTCGACGTCAAGGACATGCGCCCGGGGGACCTGATCATCTACTTCGCGGACGCGAGCCACGTGGGCATGTACGTGGGGAACGGCTCGATCGTGCACGCCCCCCGCCCCGGGCGGCAGGTCACGATCGCGGGCGCGGGCTCCATGCCGATCCTGGGCGTGGTGCGCCCGGGATGACCCCGGCTCCGGCGAGGTGGGCGAGACCGGTCGGAAAGTCACCGAACGGACACTTTCGGATGTGAGTCGAACCACTCGACAGAGTGATCTGTTTCTTCCGTCACACGCCAAATGCCGTTCCCACGACCGCATATGACAGCGGCGAGTGGCTCCGTTCCATTCCGTTCGAACGCCTCGCCCGCTAGGGTCACGATCGGCGCTCACCGATCGGTGGGCGCCATGTTCCCGGGGGGAACGGAAGGAAGCCTTCACCATGT
Organism: Streptomyces sp. NPDC002537; assembly: GCF_053594975.1. Classification (NCBI taxonomy): domain Bacteria; kingdom Bacillati; phylum Actinomycetota; class Actinomycetes; order Kitasatosporales; family Streptomycetaceae; genus Streptomyces; species Streptomyces sp. NPDC002537. Next base: position 6,445 of record NZ_JBSFWT010000067.1, on the reverse strand, counting down.
CCGTACCCGCGCCGAGGTCCGCGGAGCCGTCAGCCGCCCCGCTCGACGCAGGGCTGACCCTGCTGGTGATCGAAGGCGACCCCGGCGGCTCGCTGTCGGTGCCGGAGATGGCGGAGATGTCGGGCCCGGGAGGCAAACCGGTCCGTATCCGTACCGCCCGCAACCTCACCGAGGCGCAGCGGCTGCTCACCGACGACGTGCACTGCATCCTCCTCGACCTCGCCCTGCCGACCCCCGACCGGGTCTGCGAACCCGTCCCCTGCGGCCCGGCCGGCTGCGGACAGCACGCCGAACCGCCCGCGCCGGAGCGGCGCGACGAACTGGACGCCCTGCGGCAGGTGCTGCGCCTCGCACCCTGCCACGCCGTCCTTGCGCTCACCGCGGAGACGGACGCCGAGCGGGCCGCCGAGGCCGTACGGGTGGGAGCGCAGGACTACCTCTTCCGCGACGAGCTCGACGGGCGGGTGCTCAGCCGGGCCATCCGCTACGCCGTGGAGCGCAAGCGCGCGGACCTCGCCCAGCGGCAGCTCACCGAGTCCCGGCTGCGCGCCCAGGAGAACGCCCGGCTTGAGCGCGGCCTGCTGCCGACGCCGCTGCTGGCCGGTTCCGACCTGCGGTTCGCCGCCCGCTACCGGCCGGGCCGCAGCCGCGCCCTGCTCGGCGGCGACTTCTACGACACGGTGCGCACGCCCGACGGCACCGTGCACGCGATGATCGGCGACGTCAGCGGGCACGGCCCGGACGAGGCGGCCCTCGGCGTCGAACTCCGCATAGCGTGGCGGGCCTTGACGCTGGCCGGGCTGTGCGGCGACGAGCTGCTGTGCACCCTCCAGGAGGTCCTGGAGCACGAGCGCGCCGACGAGGAGACGTTCGCGACGCTGTGTGCGGTCGATATATCGCCGGACGGGCGCCGTGCGGGCCTCAGCCTGGCGGGCCACCCGGCCCCGCTGCTCGTCCGCCCCGGCCAGGCCCCGCGCCTGCTGCCGCAGGACGGCGGCGGTCCGGCGCTCGGGCTGCTCCGGCGCGCCCGCTGGCCGCGTCGCCAGATCGAACTGGGCGGCAGCTGGAGCCTGATGATGTACACGGACGGCCTGATCGAGGGCAGGGTGGGCGCGGGCACGCAGCGCCTCGGCCAGGAGGGCATCCTCGAACTGGTCACCCGTCAGGTCAAGGAGGGCCTGCGCGGCGAGGCACTGCTCGACGCGGCCGTGACGGAGGTACGGGCGCTGAACGGCGGTGAGTTGACGGACGATCTGGCGGTACTGCTGCTGGACCGCGGCTGAGCCTTCGCGGGGCGGCGGGGCCGGCCCAAGCGGTGCCGCTGGGGTCGGTGCCGCTGGGGTCAGTGCCGCTGGGGTCAGTGCCGCTTGGGCCAGCTCCGCCGCCCCGTGATCCGCTTGAGCGTGGCGCGCACGTCCACGTAGTAGACGATCGTGGCGACCAGCGAGGCGAGGATCAGCAGATAGCCGAGGCCGCCGAAGACGCCCGCCAGGGCGGCCCACCCGCCGCCCAGGTAGCGGGCGGACGGCAGCCCCGTGACCAGGACCACCAGCGCCATGATGGTCACCCAGAAGCGCTTCGCCTGCTTGTCGGCCGCCCGGAAGGCGTCCTCGCGGGTGGTCGCGGCGTCGAGGACCGCCGCGAGGGCGAACAGGCACAGCACCCGGGGGAGCCAGTCGGCGAGCCAGCCGACGCCGTGGTCGAACCCATCACGCAACACCTGGCTCACCTCATGGTCATCTCACTGCGGGCGCTTGCGCCGCCACGGTACCCGGAGAGCGGTCCGGGCGCGTGACACACGCCCCCGGACCATCCCTCCCGGTGCCCCTACTGGTCGTCGGCCTTGGCGTCCGGCTTCTTCGGGGCGGCCGTCCGGCGGGCGGCGGGCTTGCGCGCACCGGCGGGCTTGGCGTCCTCGCCCTCCTGCGCCCCGGCGTCCGCGGCGGGCTTGGCGTCGGCCGTGTCGGCCGCGGGCTCCGGCTCGATGGCCACCGCGATGTCCGCGACCTCCTCGGCGGCCTCGCCGCGCCAGGTCTTCACGGCCACCCGGCCGCGCTCGGCGAACTTCTCGTACTGCTCACCGGCCTTCGCCGCGTAGCCCACGGCCTGGCCGACGCCCTGCAGCAGCAGGTCCTGCGCGGTCTGCCCGAGCTTCTTCCGGTCGGTGTCGATCGTGCCGACGATCTCGGTGAACTTGGCGCTCACCGTCGCCTGCGTCTCCTTGGCCCGCTGGGTCACCTTCTCCTGAAGGACCTTGGGGTCGGTCTTCTTCAACTGCTCGAACCGCTCGGGCGCCAGGGTGACGGCATGCCCGATCTTCTCGGCGGTGAAGTCGGCGAGGCCCGCCGCGGCGTACGCGGTGTCGGTGGCGGCCTTGCGGAGGTCTTGGGTGGTGGCCATGGCGATGGTCTCCCGGTCAGCTAGAAGATGTGCTGTCGTCGTCCGTCGCGAGCCCGTTCTCCTTGCGGAAGGACTCGTAGATCTGGAGCAGCGCCTGCTTCTGCTGCTCGTTGATCGAGGGGTCGGCGAGGATCACGCTGCGGACCTCCGCCTCGCCCCGGTCCCGCTCATCGAGGATCCCGGCCTGCACGTACAAGGTCTCGGCGGAGATCCGCAACGCCCTCGCGAGCTGCTGCAGGATCTCGGCGCTCGGCTTGCGCAGGCCGCGCTCGATCTGGCTGAGATAGGGATTGGACACCCCGGCGGCATCGGCGAGCTGCCGCAACGTGAGCTGCGCCTGGCGCCGCTGCTCCCGCAGGTACTCACCGAGATTGCCGACGTTGAGTGATGCCATACGGTCGATGCTGCCCCACGTTGCTAACTTTTGCAAGCAGACTGCTTGCAAAAGTGTTCCCGCCGCTGCGGGTGGCATGCCGGAGCGCGATGGCTGCCGCCGAGGCGGGGTTGTTGTCACCAGGAACGTCGGAAAGAATGGGCTGGATTGTCCGCCGGGCCGCGCAGCCTCCAGGGGCGGCCTTGAACAGCACCCCCCTTTGCGACCAGCACTCCCCAGACCACATCCACAGTCCTGATGTCCGGGAGTTCGAATGAGCGGGCCTGTTCGGCCGGAGCCAGGGTTCTCGCCCGAGAGGCTGGCCTTTTTCACGGATGCGGTCTTCGCGATCGCGATGACGCTGCTGGCTGTCGAACTGGAGCGCCCGGAGGAGAAGGAGCTGGCGTCGGCTCGTGCGCTGGGGAGCTTCCTGGCGGACCACCGGGGCTCTTACCTGGCGTTCGCGCTGGCGTTTGTCCTTCTCTGGTCGGTGTGGCGCCGTCACCACAGGCTGATGGACCGGATCGACGAGTTGTCGAAGGCCTTCACGGCCTGGCACGCGCCGTTCCTGCTGCTGGTCGCGTTCCTTCCGTTCCCGACAGCGGTCATCGGCGCATCGATCAGCAATCCGCTGGCGGAGACCCTGTTCGCCGGCACGATGGCGGCCATGGTCTTCTGCGAGGCTGTCCTCAAGGACATCGCCGGCAGCACCGGTCTGGTCACCGGCGACCCCGCGGAAACCCACCGGCACGCCGGCGACTCCTGGGGAGTCGGCCTCTGGTTCGTCCTCACTATCGGCGTCGCCTGGCTGTTCTCCTACGCCTTCGTCCTGTGGTTCGTCGCCCCACTGGCCGCCACGTACGGCGGAGCGCTGATAGCTCGTCTGCGCACCGCCCCCGTGGGTCACCCGGACCCGCACGACGAGGACGCGCCGCGGACCTGAGCGCCTGTCCGGGAGCACGCCGGGAAAGGGCACGCCGGATCGGCCACCGGGCCGCCACGCATGTCAGAAGGCCGCCCCGATGTTCCGGTGCCATCGGTTCTCGCCTTCGTGCCATTCGTCGGTGGGCGTGAGCCCGGCGGCGGTGGCGACGGCGGCGGATGCCCGGTGTTCGGGGTGGATGTGGGCGATGACGGTGTGCACCGGCTGCCGGCCGAGCCAGGCGACGAGTCCCTGGGCCGCTTCGGTGGCGATGCCTCTTCCCTGCCACGCGGTCCCCACCACCCAGGCGATCTCGGCGACGGGGCCGGGGCCGGAGGGGGTGACGGTCGCCTGGACCGTGCCCGTCAGGCAGGACTCGTCATGGAGCCGGATCACCCAGTTCAGCCAGGAGACGGCCGGATCGGGAGAGCCCGCGGTCATGCGCCGGTAGCGCGAGCGCAGGGCTTGCGGGGTGTCCGGCGTGCCGCCGATGAAGGTGTGCAGGGCCGGATCGGACAGCACGGCGGCCATCTCCTCGGCATGCCCGACGTGCAGCGGCAGCAGATCCAGCCGCCGGGTGCCGATGGCCCGGGCCACGAGGACGCTCACGCCGCGACCGCCTCGGGGCGCCCGGCGGCCGGTATCCGCCGCGCGCCCTCCCGGGCGATCTCGTCCAGCGGTGAACTGCCGCTCGGCGTGGTGCCGTTCACGTTGACTGCCGCAAGCACGGGTGTGCCTTCCCGGCCGACACGGAACGTCGGCCTTGCTCGATGACCTGTCGATCGATCCATCGGGAAGGTACGCCTCCTTCCGGCCGGAGCAGGAGTTCCGGTTGCTTCGGGTCGCGGTTGCGGGGGAAAAGGCGATGCGTGCCTCGGCTGCCCCTGGTACGGTCCCCGGCATGTTCATGTGCACTGGTCAGGGCTGGTTCATCAAGCCCCGCAGCGCCGCCTAGCGGCGAGCTGCGCTCAGCATTCCGACAGCTTCGCCGCACTCCGGTTTCCCGCCGGTGCGGTGCTCGACGCTGCCCGGCTCCACGATGACTCTCACACCGCGGAGCACGTTCCATGAACGACCAGAACCACCACGGCCACGGCGATCTGCGCGATCTCCTTCCCCCGGCCGAGCCGACCCTGACGGCCGCACCCGTCGAGCTGACGCGGTGGGTCACCACCCACTCCTCCCGGCTGGCCGGTCTCGGCCCCGGAGCGGCCATGGGGGACCCGCTCGACGACCTGGAGCCGCTGCGCGGCCTCGTCGGCGGCGCCCGCGTGGTCGCCCTCGGCGAGAACTCCCACCAGATCCGCGAGTTCGCCCTGCTGCGCCACCGCATCCTGCGCTTCCTCGTCGAGCGGCTGGGCTTCACCGTCTACGCCATGGAGTACGGGGCCGCCGAGGGCCGCGCCGTGGACGACTGGGTCCAGGGCGGGCCGGGCGACATCGACGACCTCCTGGCCCCCGGGAACATCAAGGGCCTGGGACAGCCCGTCGAGTGCCGGGACACCCTGCGGTGGCTGCGCGGACACAACGCCGGCGCCCCGCGTCCGGTCCGCTTCGTCGGCTGCGACATTCCCATGGCGGGCGGCTCGCTCGCGCCCGTACTGGAGCCGGTCGCCGCCTACTTGGCCACCGTGGACCCCGGTGCGCTGCGTTTCCTGGACGCCGCGCTGGAGATCTCCGAACCGATCGCGGGCGGGACGGTCATGGTGCCGGCCTACGCCAGGCTCGGCCTGGACCCGGCGGTACAGGACCGCCTCACCACCGCGCTCGCCCGGCTGCTGGGCCGCTTCACGGACCTGCGCGAGATCTACACCGAGCGCAGCGGGCCCATGGCGTACGGGACCGCGCTGTCGGACGTCCGCGCGGCGGTGACGACCGACCGGGCCCAGCGCGCCATGGCCGAGGCGCTCGCGGGCGCCCCCGACAGCCTGGACTTCGCCGCCCGGGAGCGCTGTCTGGCCGACACGCTGCTGGAGTTCCTGGAACGGTCCGGGTCCGGCACCCGCGTCGTCCTCGTCGGGCACAACGCCCACATCCAGCGCTCGGCCAACCGGGCCGACGGCCCACTGGGGTTGACGACCATGGGCAATCTGCTCTCCCGGGCGCTCGGCACGGACTACGTTCCCCTCGCGCTGACCGGCAACGGCGGCGAGACGGTGGAGAACGTGCCCGACCGCGACCACCCGCTCGGGATGCGCTGGGGGCGGGCCGCCACTCCTGAGGCGCTGCCGGACAGCGTCGAGGCGCTGTTCGCGGGCGTGCCCGGGGAACCGGCCCTGGTGGATACGCGGGCGCTGCGCGGGTACGCGCGGCGGCGCGGGCTGCCCGAGCCTGTCCGTACCCGGCTGGATACCGCGTTCATCGAGATCCCTGTCCTGGAGGCGTTCGACGGGGTCATCTGTGTCCCGGACACCACGATTGGTGCCGATACGCCGCGGTAGGTGCTGCGGGCCGGTTCGCCGCCTGCGGCGGGGGCGGCCTGCGGCCGCGTCCTCAATCGCCGGACGGGCTGATTTTGCCGGCGTAGTCCGCAACCTGCGGGCCGCAAGCCTGCGGGCCGCAAGTCAAAGAACCGCGGCCCGCAAATCCAGCCCGTCCGGCGTTTGAGGACAAGCGGCGCAGCCGCTTTTTTGGGGGGCTGGGGGTTCCCCAGCCCCGGTGGGTCAGAAGGGCTTGGTCGGGAGGTACTTGCCGTCGAGGGTGATGACGGCGCGCTCGCCGCCGTCGGGGTCGGCGACCTTCTTGACGTC
>NZ_JBSFWT010000066.1:0-42287 GCF_053594975.1 Streptomyces sp. NPDC002537 | reverse complement strand
ATCTCGATGAGCTTGGTGGGGTTGGAGTCCAGGTCGACCATGTTCCCGGCCTCCTTGGCGGCGGAGGTGCCGGTGTTCATGGCGACGCCGACGTCGGCCTGGGCGAGGGCCGGGGCGTCGTTGGTGCCGTCGCCGGTCATCGCGACGAGCTTGCCGCCCGCCTGCTCCCGTTTGATCAGTGCCATCTTGTCCTCGGGCGTGGCCTCGGCGAGGAAGTCGTCGACACCCGCCTCCTCGGCGATGGCCCTGGCCGTCAGCGGGTTGTCACCCGTGATCATGACGGTCCTGATGCCCATGCGGCGCAGTTCCTGGAAGCGCTCCCTGATGCCCTCCTTGACGACGTCCTTGAGGTGGATCACGCCCAGGACACGGGCCCCTTCGGGATCGTGCACGGCGACCACGAGCGGCGTGCCGCCGTGCTGCGAGATCCGCCCGACCGTCTCGTGCACGTCGTCACCGACCGTGCCGCCCGCGGCGGTCACCCACCCCGTGACGGCACCGGCCGCGCCCTTGCGCACCTTGCGGTCGTCCACGTCCACCCCGCTCATCCGGGTCTGCGCGGTGAACGGCACGAACGTGGCCTGTTCCAACTCGCCTTCCGTACGGGCCCGCAGGGCGTACTTCTCCTTGGCGAGGACGACGACGGAGCGGCCCTCGGGCGTCTCGTCGGCGAGCGAGGAGAGCTGGGCGGCGTCCGCGAGTTCGTCGGCGCCCACCCCGCCGACGGGGAGGAACTCGGCCGCCTGGCGGTTGCCGAGGGTGATGGTGCCGGTCTTGTCGAGGAGAAGGGTGTTGACGTCGCCCGCGGCTTCCACCGCGCGTCCGGACATCGCCAGGACATTGCGCTGCACGAGCCGGTCCATGCCCGCGATGCCGATCGCGGAGAGCAGCGCGCCGATGGTGGTCGGGATCAGGGCGACCACGAGCGCGACGAGGATGACGAGGCTCTGCTCCGCGCCCGCGAAGATCGCGAACGGCTGGAGCGTGACGACCGCGATCAGGAACACGACGGTCAGGGAGGCGAGCAGGATGTTGAGCGCGATCTCGTTGGGCGTCTTCTGCCGGGCGGCGCCCTCCACCAGCGCGATCATCCGGTCGATGAAGGTCTCGCCCGGCCTGGAGGTGATCCGCACGACGATGCGGTCGGACAGCACCTTGGTGCCGCCGGTGACGGCCGACCGGTCGCCGCCGGACTCCCGGATCACCGGCGCGGACTCGCCCGTGATCGCGGACTCGTCCACGCTCGCGACGCCTTCGACGACGTCCCCGTCACCGGGGATGATCTGCCCGGCCTCGACCAGGACGTGGTCGCCCAGCCGCAGTTCCGCGGCGGGCACCTCCTCCTCGTGGACGGGGTCCGCGCCGGGCCGCCAGTCCATGGCGCGGCGGGCCGTGGTGTGGGTGCGCGTCCGGCGCAGGGTCTCCGCCTGGGCCTTGCCCCGGCCCTCGGCGACGGCCTCCGAGAGATTGGCGAAGACCGTGGTCAGCCACAGCCACGCCGTGATCACCCAGGCGAACACACCGGGTTTGTCGATCGCGGAGAGAGTGGTGAGCACCGCCCCCACCTCGACGACGAACATGACCGGGTTGTGGGCCATCAGGCGCGGGTCGAGCTTGCGCACCGCCGCGGGGAAGGAGGTGACGAGCTGCCGGGGGTCCAGCAGGCCGCCGGAGACGCGGTGCGGCCCGTGCCCGACGGACGAGGGAGAGGGAACGGCCGGGTGAGCGGGCATCAGCGCAGTCCTTCCGCGAGCGGCCCCAGCGCCAGCGCCGGGAAATAGGTGAGGCCGACGACGATGAGGATCACGCCCGTCAGCAGTCCGACGAACTGCGGCCGGTGCGTGGGCAGCGTGCCCGCCGTGACGGGCACCGGGCGCTGCCCGGCGAGTGTCCCGGCCAGGGCCAGGACGAACACCATCGGCAGGAACCGGCCGAAGACCATGACCAGTCCGAGGGCCGTGTTGTACCAGACGGTGTTGGTCTGCAGGCCGGCGAAGGCGGATCCGTTGTTGTTGGCCGCGGAGGTGAAGGCGTACAGCATCTCGGAGAAGCCGTGCGGACCGGAGGCCGTCATGGCCGCCCGTTCCCCGGGCAGCGCCATGGCGATGCCGCACGCCACCAGGACGATGGCCGGGGTGGTGAGGATGTACAGCGAGGCGAACTTCATCTCCCGGCTGCCGAGCTTCTTGCCCAGGTACTCGGGCGTACGGCCCACCATCAGCCCGGCCACGAACACCGCGACGATCGCGAGCACGAGAATGCCGTACAGGCCGGAGCCGGTGCCGCCGGGGGCGATCTCGCCCAGCATCATGTTGAAGATCAGCAGCCCGCCGCCGCCCGGAGTGTAGGAGTCGTGGGCCGAGTTGACGGCGCCGCACGAGGTGAGCGTGGTGGACACGGCGAACAGGGCGGAGGCCCAGACGCCGAACCGCTGCTCCTTGCCCTCCATCATGCCGCCCGCCGCGTGTCCGGCCGGGCTGCTCACGCTGTGCAGCTCGTTCGCCGTCACCACGGCGACCGAGGCCGCCCAGAGCAGCCCCATGACGGCCAGCACCGCGTAGCCCTGCCGCCGGTCGCCGACCATCGTGCCGAAGGCGCGCGGCAGCGAGAAGGAGATCACCAGGAGCAGGTAGATCTCCAGGAGGTTGGTGAAGGCGGTGGGATTCTCGAAGGGGTGGGAGGAGTTGGCGTTGTAGAAGCCGCCGCCGTTGGTGCCGAGTTCCTTGATGGCCTCCTGCGAGGCGACCGGGCCGCCGGTGATGCCCTGGTGGCCGCCCGCGACCGTGGTGATGTCCTGGACGCCGTGGAAGTTCTGGATCACCCCGGCCGCCAGCAGCACGACCGCGAAGACGAAGGCGACGGGCAGCAGCACGCGCAGCACGATGCGGGTCAGGTCGACCCAGAAGTTGCCGACGCGGTCGGTCTGCTTGCGGGTGAACCCCCGGATGAGGGTGGCCACGACGGCGATGCCCACCGCCGCCGACACGAAGTTCTGCACGGCCAGCCCGGCCATCTGCACCAGATGACCCATGGTCGACTCGCCCGAGTACGACTGCCAGTTGGTGTTGGTGACGAACGAGGCCGCCGTGTTGAACGCCTGGTCCGGGCTGACGGGCTTCATGCCCAGCGACAGCAGCAGCCGGTCCTGCACCCGCTGGAACCCGTAGAGGAAGACCACCGACACCAGCGAGAACGCCAGCACGCTGCGCAGATAGCCCGCCCAGGTCTGGTCGGTGTCCGCGCCCACCCCGCCCGCGCGGTAGACGAACCGCTCGGCGCGCAGGTGCCGGGAGGTGGTGAGGCAGCGGGCGATGTGGTCGCCCAGCGGCCGGTAGGAGAGGGCGAGAGCGCCCACCAGCGCGAGGATCTGCAGCCAGCCCGCGAGAGTACCGTTCATCAGAACCTCTCGGGGAAGAGGAGACAGAACACCAGATAGCCCACCAGGGCCACGGCCACGATCAGGCCCACGACGTTTTCCGCGCTCACAGGCGTTCGACCCCCTTGACGACCAGGTGGAGGAGGACGAACGCGAAGACGCTGAGTCCGATGAATGCCAAGTCCGCCATGAGCGATGCACCCCGTTGTTCCGTGAGCGGTGGACCGAATCATTTGAGCCACCCGTAGCGAAGCGCCAGGCAACGGGCTGTGGCGAGCCCCCTTAGCGCGCTCCTGACGCGCGGGCGCACTCCTTTGACGGGTCCTTTATTGCGTTCGAGGCCTTGTTCTGATTTTCGTGGGGCGGCGCAAGGCCCGAGAGCAAGGAAGAACGCACAGAGAAACACGGTAATGGCGGAAATCAGTGGGGACACAGAGGAACACGCCGGGTGCACGGGCACCCGGCGTTGGCGCGATCGGTATCAGTTGTTCCGGGCCAGGGAAGCGTTGAGGAGCTCCAGGCAGGACGCGACGTCCGTACTGCCCGGCTCGGGGCGGGGAGCCTGCCGTCGGCGGCCTTGAGCTCGCGCGGGGCACGCTCCATGGCGTGGCGCTCGGCGCCGGTGCCGACGACCACCCCACCAAGCCGTTCCGGCTCACCGGTCTCCTCGCCCGGCTCCTCGCCCACCCGCGCCGCCCGGCGGTCGTCACGGGCCCGGCGGCCGGCACGAAGTGCACCTGCGCCCCAAGGAGTTCGACCCGCTGGTGACCCTCGCCGGGTCGGCGGGGGAGCATGGGACGACCTCCGGGGGGGGGGCTTGCTCGGCGGGCTATCCTGCCGGTCCGGCCGGCCGTTCCCCCGTACCCGCAAGTACCAGCAAGTACCCGCGAGTGGCGTGAAGTTGACGGATCGTATGGTTGACACTGGCATCAGTCGATGGCGTAGGCTCCCGAATCATGCCGTCCGCTACGACGGGCGGTGCAAGGCGCGCGTACTCGCGTGAGACCCGTGGCACACCCCCTTCCGACCGCAGCCCCAGAGGCACTGCCCGCGCTGTGGTCTCGTGAGCACGGAGGTCCGGAGTTTGAAGACGCAAGCGCAGAGTGAGGGACACTTATCCCACGGCGGGAAACAGTCCCCCGAAGAGCCCGCCTGGCCGACCTGGCCCACCTTCACGGCAACCACCGAAGAGCGTCTGCTCACCGCGTTGCGATCCGGCCGATGGGCGGTGAGCGGTGCCTACACCGGCACCCCGTCGTTCGAGCAGGCCTTCGCCGACGCGTTCGCCGCGTTCACCGGCACCGCCTACGCCGTTCCCACCTGCAACGGCTCCGCGGCCCTGACGATCACCCTGGAGGCGCTGGGCGTCGGCGCCGGGGACGAGGTCCTCGTGCCCGGCCTGACCTGGGTGGCCTGTGCCTCGTCCGTGCTCCGCGTCGGCGCGGTGCCGGTCCTCGTCGACGTCGAGCCGGACACCCTGTGCATGTCCGTGGCGGCCGCCGAGGCTGCGCTCACCGAACGCACCCGGGCGATCATGGTCGTCCACCTCTACGGCTCGGCCGCGGACCTCGACGGATTCACCGCGCTGAGCCGCAGGCACGGCGTGGCCCTGCTGGAGGACTGCTCCCACGTGCACGGCGCCACCTGGCGCGGCCGCAGACTCGGGGCGTTCGGCGACGCGGCGGCCTTCAGCCTCCAGCAGACCAAGCTGCTCACCTCCGGCGAGGGCGGCGTGGCCGTCACCTCCGACCCCGAGATCCACAACCGGCTCTACCGCAAACGCGTCGACGGACGCAGGCGGCGGGAAGGCGCCCCGCTCGGCGAGCTGGAGCTGGAGGAGCTCCCCGGCGTGCAGGGATACAACTACTGCATGAGCGAGTTCAACGCGGCCGTCGTGCTGGACGGGCTCGCCCGCCTCGACGAGGAGAACGCCCGCAGACGCGTGTCGATGCGGCGGCTGGACGAACTGCTCGCCGACATCGACGGCGTGACCCCGCTCGCCCGCCCGGCCGCGCTCACCGAGGACGCCGCCTACCAGTACTGCGTCCGGCTGGACCCCGCGGTCTTCGGGCACGGCGCCAAGAACGCGGTCGCGGCCGTCATGTCGCAGCACCTCGGCGTGCACGTCGAACCCATCGACTCGGCGCTCAGCGACAACGTCCTCTACCAGCCGCTGGCCTCCGGCTGGACCAGGCCCGCGGTCGACCCGCGGCGCGCCCGCGAACTGGACCCGTCCCGCTTTTCGCTGCCCGTCGCCGAGGTCGAGGGGGAGAACGCGGTCGTCCTGCCGCACCGCATGTTCCTCGCCCCGCCCGAGCGCATGGACCTGATCGCCACGGCTGTCGAGAAGGCCAGGGCGCAGCTCTCCCGGGCCTGAACTCCGCTATCGAAGGCATTGGTGATGGACCTTCAGAAGGAGTACGGGCCCGCGACCGGAACGCGGTCCCTGCCGTACGCCCCCGTGCCGCCCCCGGCGATGGACCCGGCGACGGACCCGGCCCGCCCGGCCGTCGTCACCGCCCGCTCCCCGCTGCGCATCTCGCTCGCCGGGGGCGGCACGGACATCCCCAGCTATTCCACCCGCTTCGGCGGCCTGGTCATCGGCTGTGCCATCGACCGCTACGTCGGTGTCACCGTCTTCCCCCGGGAGTTCTCCGGGCGACTGCGGGCCGCCACCGACTCGTACGAGCTGTACGACTCCGCCGCCGACCACCCCAACAGCATGACCCGGGCCTGCCTGCTGCGTGCCGGGCTGCACCGCGACCGGCAGGTCGCCGTCTTCGGCGACGTGCCACCGGGCAGCGGGCTCGGCGGCTCCGCGGCCTTCGCCGTGTCCCTGCTGCACGCCGCCGCGCACCCCCGACCCGCCCCGGCCCGCGAACTGGCCGAGACCGCGAGCCGGGTGGAGATCGAGGACCTCGGGCGCGCTGTCGGCAAACAGGACCACTATCTCGCCGCGTACGGAGGAATCCGGCTGCTGCGCTTCCACCCGTCCGGCCACGTCGACCCCGAGCCCCTCGAACTCGTCCCCCGGGTCCGCGCGGAGCTGGAGGAACGGCTGCTGCTCTTCCACACCGGCATCAGCCGGGACGCCGGTGACGTCCTCGCCGAACAGAACCGGCGCACCCTCGAAGGCCACAGCGACTCCCTCACCCGGCTGCACGCGATCCGCCGTATCGCCGATGAGATGGCCGACCGCCTGCGCACGGGCGACGTCGACGGGGTCGCCGGGCTCGTCGAGGAACACTGGAACCTCAAGTCGAAACTCGGCTCACGGGTGAGCAGCCCGCAGCTCCAGGCCCTGCACGACCGCGCCGTCGAGGCCGGCGCGGCGGGCGGGAAGCTGCTCGGCTCGGGCGGCGGCGGCTTCCTGCTGCTGGTGTGCGACCCCCGCCACCGGGCGGAGGTGCGCCGGGCCATGGACGATGCCGGGCTGCGCGCCCTGCCCTTCCGGTTCACCGACAGCGGCAGCGAGGCGGTGCATGTCCCGCTCTGAACGCACGCCTCTCCCCGGACTTCCCGCGCACACGTCCCCTCCGCACGCACGAATCCGCACGTACGAAGGGCGGCTCCCCCCGTGCTGGTCACCGTCGTCACCATCACCCGCACCCGGCCCGCGCTCCTGGCCCGTGCCGTCCGCAGCGTCCAGGAGCAGAAGCTCGACGCGGCCTTCGAACACCTCGTCGTGCTCGACGACTGCGACGACTCCTACCGGTCCCTGCGGGAGCGCGGGCCACTGCCCGGCAACGTCCGCTGGGTCCTCGCCGGCCGGGGACCCCGCGACGTGTCCGGCCCCGGCCGCTCGTCCAGGCTGCGCAACATGGCCGTACGGATCAGCGAGGCACCCTGGATCGCCTTCCTCGACGACGACAACACCTGGCGCCCCGACCACCTCGACAGCCTCCTGGACTGCGCCCGGCGCACCGGGCACCGCGCGGTGCACTCCCACCTGAGGATGCTCAACAAGGACGGCAGCCCCTACCTGGAACAGCGCGACCCATGGGCCCGCGACCCCGCCGAAGGCCGCGCCGAGTACGCGCGCATGCGCGCCAAAGGGGTCGTGGAGCCCGGCACCTGCGTCCGCCGCGACCGGCTCGACCCGCCGGGGGAGCCCGACCCGGTGATCTCCGTGGACACGGGGGAGTGGCTGCTCGCCCGCGACCTGCTGCTGGAAGTGCCCTTCACCGACGACTTCGACGCCCGCGACGAGGAACGGCTCATCGGCGAGGACGACAAGCTCGCCATGAGCCTCCGCGCGCGCGGCGAACCCGTCTCCTGCACCGGGAGACCCACGCTCCACTACCACCTCGGCGGCTACTCCAACGACTTCTCCCGCCCCTTCGACGCGACGTTCTCCTGGCGGGACTGAGCGAGCGAGACGGAGGCAGAGCCCGATGACCTATCGCATGGTGAACGGAAAGGTCGAGACCCCCGAAGGCTGCGAGATCAACGTCGCCTACCACTGCAACCTCGGCTGTGCCTCCTGCAGCCACCTCTCACCGGCCTTCAGGCGGTCCCTGGCCGACCCCGGGACCATCGCCCGCGACCTGACCGTCCTCGCCCGCTCCTTCCGGGCGCGGTTCGTCAAGGTGCTCGGCGGCGAACCGCTGCTGCACCCCCGGCTCGTGGACATCCTGCACTCCGTCCGCGCCTCGGGCATCGCACCCCGCACCCTCGTCTGCACCAACGGGCTCCTGCTGCCCCGCATGGGCGACGACTTCTGGGCGGCGGTGGACGAGGTGGAGATCTCCGTCTACCCCGGCCAGGAGCTCCCCGAGGAACAGCGGGCGCGCGTCGAGGCCCGCGCGGCCGGCCACGGCGTCACCCTGACCCTCGCCCGCTACTCCCACTTCCGCTACTCCTACTCCGAGCACGGCACCGACGACGCACAGCTCGTCCGGCGCATCCACGCGACCTGCCAGATCGCCCACGTCTGGCGCTGCCACACCGTCTACGAGGGGCACTTCTTCACCTGCCCGCAGTCCGTCTTCATCCCCCAGGTCATCGCCGACCGCGAGGACATCTGGGCCGACGCCCTGCCGCTCGCCGACGACCCCGGCTTCGCCCGGCGGCTGCTGGACCACCTCCGGCGCCCCGAGCCCCTGCGGGCCTGCCGCAACTGCATGGGCAGCGTCGGCCGGCTCATGCCCCACCAGCAGCGCACCCGCCGCGACTTCCGCGCCCCCCAGCAGCACAGCACCGAGGAGCTCGCCGACCGGCGCTTCCTCACCCTGCTGGAGAACACCCCGGACGCGGACGACGGCTGCGCGGCGCTGCCCGTCCCCCCGCTCCCTTCCCCCAGCCTCCGGAAGAGGTCCTGAATGCGTTGCCTGGTGACAGGTGGATCCGGCTTCATCGGCCGGCACGTGGCCCACAAGTTCCACGAGGAAGGACACGAGGTCCACGTCGTCGACACCCGCTGGACGCCCGACGACCCCCACCCCGGCACGGCCCTGTCGGTCACCGCCAAGGACGAGCTCGCCGCCCTCTTCGCCTCCTGGCGGCCCGACGTCGTCATGCACCTGGCCGGGATCGCCGACGCCAGGGCCGTCCTCGCCGACCCCGTGACCGCCATGGACGTCAACGTCACCGGGACCGCCGCCGTCCTCGACGCCGCCGCCGGCTCCGGCGCCTCCCGGGTCGTCATCGCCGGGAGCTGCTGGGTCTACAACGCCATGCGCGTCGAGGCCATCGACGAGGACGAACCCTTCCTGCCCACCGGCGCGGGCCACTACTACACCACCTCGATGATCACCAAGGAGCTGCTGGCCCGGGACTACGCGCGGCTGCGCGGCCTCGACTCCACCGTGCTGCGCTACAGCCCCGTCTACGGGCCGGGCATGTGGCCGGGCCTCGTCGTCTCCGCCTTCCTGCGGCTGGCCGCCGAGGGCAAACCGCTCACCGTCTTCGGCGACGGCACCGAACGCCGCGCCTTCCTCCACGTCCACGACCTCGCCGACGCCTTCCACCGCGCCGTCGCCCCGGCCGCCGCCAACCAGGTCTACAACCTGGAAGGCCCCGAGATCCTCACCACCCGCGAACTCGCCGAACGCGTCTCCGCCCTCTTCGGCGGCGTGCCCGTCGTCCACCGCGACGAGCCCACCCGCCGCGGCGAACTCGTCTACTCCCAGCGCCTCGTCTCCACCGCCAAGGCCCGCGAACAACTCGGCTGGACCCCCAGGATCGGCATCGACGAAGGGCTGCGCATGGAGCTCGCCGCCCGCGGCCCCCGGGCGGAGGCGAACAGCCGATGACGACACCCCGGGTGGTGCCGGTGCGCCCCGACTTCACGGACACCGACATCGGCACGATCCTCGCCGCCGTCCGCACCTCCCTGGAAACCGGACAGCTCGCCCAGGGCGCCCAAGTCGCCGCGTTCGAGGCCGAGATGGCCGACTACACCGGAGCCCGGCACGCCGTCGCCGTCGCCTCCGGCACCGCCGCCCTGGTCTGCGGACTCCGCGCCGTCGCGGGCGAGCGGGGCGACGGCGGGACGGGCGAGGTGCTGGTCCCCGCCAACTCCTTCTACTCCTCGGCCGCCGCCCCCCTCCTCGCCGGACTGCGCGTACGGCTCGTCGACGTCGAGCCCGACACCCTCGCCCCCAGCCCCCGGACCCTCGACGAGGCCGTCACCGGCGCGACCGAGGGCGTCCTCCTCGTCCACATGGGCGGCATCATCACCCCCGCCGCCGACGCCATCACCGACTGGTGCGCCGAACGCGGCCTGTGGCTGATCGAGGACTGCGCCCACGCCCACGGCAGCCGCCTCGGCGGACGCCACGCCGGGACCTTCGGCGAGCTCGGCGCGTTCTCCTTCTTCGCCACCAAGGTCATCACCTCCGCCGAAGGCGGCATGGTCACCACCGACGACGACGAACTCGCCGCCCGCGTACGCCTCCACCGCAACCTCGGCAAACCCGAGGAGTGGCGCAGCCACCACACCGTCCTCGGCGAGAACGCCCGCATGAGCGAACTGCACGCCGCCGTCGGCCGCGCCCAGCTGCGCCGCCTCGACGAGTTCCTCAAGGTCCGCGACCGGCTCGCCCAGCGCTACACCGCCGGACTGCGGACCCTCCCGTACGTCCGGCCCGTCCTGCCGCAGCACGCGCCGGCCAGCTGGTACAAGTACGTCGTCGCCCTCGACCCCGCCGTGGACCGGGCGGCCCTGCGCGCCCGCATGAGGGACGCCGGGGTGCAACTCGGCGGCGAGATCTACGAGATGACGCTGGGCGAACAGCCCGCCTTCGACGGCAGGATCCCCCCGGGCCGCTTCCCCGTCGCCGAGGAGCTCTGCGCCCACCACATCTGCCTGCCGCTGCACACCCGCATGGGCGAGGACGACGCCGACACCGTCCTCGACGCGCTGCGCACCGCGCTGGACACCGCGCTGCACACCGCAGGGAAGAGGTGACCCGCCGTCATGACCGCACTGTCACCGGAGGAGCTCTACCTCTTCGACACCACCGGATTCCTCGTGCGCCGCGGCGCCTTCACCCCCGCCGAGGTCACCGGGATGCGCGCGGAGCTCGCCCGGATCACCCCCGCCGACTCCGGGTTCGCCAACACCGAGCGCTTCGAGGACCTCCCCGCGGCCGGTGACCTCTTCGCCCGGCTCGCCCTCGACCCCCGCCTCCTCGGCCCCGTCCGCGACGTCGTCAACCAGCCGCTGCGCCTGCTGGAGGGCTACGGCCTGCGCCGCGGCCCCGACAGCGTGCTCTACCTGCACGGCGGCAACGCCGAACTGCTGGACCTCGACGGCGGGACCGTGGGCCGCGACATGTCCATCACCCACACCTACCACGACGGCAAGCTGTACTGCCCGTACGTCAAGACCCTCGTCTATCTCAGCGACATCGCCTCCCGCGAGGACGGCTCCTTCTGCTACATCCAGGGCTCGCACAAGGCCAACTTCCCCCTGCTGCGGCCGCGCGCCGAGCGCGGCGCGCGCGCCTCGCTGATCGACGAGGGCTTCCCCACCCTCTCCGACCTCTTCGTGCGCGCCGGGGACATGCTGCTGCTCAACGAGGCGCTGATGCACGGCACCCGGCGCAAGCGCACCCCCGGCGACCGGCTGCTGGTGGCCTACGGCTACGGGCCGACGTTCCTCACCGACTGGCGCGAGCTCGACGGGGAGACCGGCGACCTGCGCGGCGCGGGCTATGTCGACCACGACGTGGAGGAGGACTTCGTGCCCTGACCCGACCGGCACCGGCGCCGTACGGAATTCCCCGACACGATGGCAGGCGATCAGAGATGACCCAGAACTCCCTCGCGACGGACGCCCCCGCCGGACCTTCCGACGGCCCGCGGGCCGGGAGCCGGTGGAGCGCGTACCTCGCCACCGCGGGCCCCCTGCTCGACGCCATGGGCGACCAGGTCCAGCAGCTGATAGCCGAGCTCGACGAGGTCCGGCACAGCGGGGCCACCGTCTTCCTCGCGGGCAACGGCGGCAGCGCCTCCGCCGCCTCCCACCTCGCGCAGGACCTCCTCAAGGGCACCCACACCGAAGGCGCCCGGCCGCTGCGGGCCGTCGCCCTGACCGACAACCTGTCCATGCTCACCGCCTACGGCAACGACTGCGGCTACGACCGGGTCTTCGCCGAACCGCTGCGGCTGCTGGCCAGGCCCGGCGACCGGCTGCTGGCGATCAGCTGCTCCGGCACCAGCCCCAACGTGGTGGCCGCCGCCCGCTGGGCGGGGGAGTCCGGTCTTCGGGTGCTGGCGGTGACCGCGGGCACCGGGGGCACGCTGCGCGAACTGGCCGACGTGGAGGTCAACACCCCCACGAAGGACGTGGGCATGGCGGAGGCCATGCACAGCGTGATCTTCCACTTCGTCACCCGGTCCCTGCGGGACAGCGCCGCGCGCTCCCCCCGCCGATGACCCGTAGCGACTCCCAGAGAGGCCACCGCCCATGAAGGCAGCCGTGCTGAACGGCCCCCGCGACCTGTCCGTGGAGACCGTGCCCGACCCCCGCCCGCCGGAGGGCTGGGCGCTGGTCCGCGTGGCCCACAACTCGATCTGCGGCAGCGACGTGTCCCTCTTCAACAACGCCTGGCACGGCTCCGCCTTCCCGGCCGTCCCCGGGCACGAGTGGAGCGGCGTCGTCGTCGAGAGCCGCAGCCCCCTCGTGGCACCCGGCGCCCATGTGGTCGGTGACATCGCGATGACCTGCGGCCACTGCCCGTGGTGCCGCGCGAACCAGCGGGTGATGTGTCCACAGCTGCGGGAGTTCGGCTTCACCGACCCCGGCGCCTGCGCCGAGTTCATCGCCGTGCCGGGCGAGAACCTGATCCCGCTGCCCGAGCACCTCGACCTGCTGGCGGCGACCCAGGCGGAGCCGCTGTCCGTCGCCCTGCACGCGCTGCACCGGGTACGGCTGGAGCCGGGGGAGCGGGTCGCGGTCGTCGGCTGCGGCGGCATCGGCCTCAACGTGCTGCAGGCGGCCCGCGCGGCGGGCGCCCGCGCCGTCCTGGCCGTCGACCCCCGCGAGGGCCGCGCCGCCGTGGCGGGCCGGCTCGGCGCCGAAACGGTGCTCACCGGCGCCGGCCAGGTCGCCGAGTGGATCGACACCGTGGGCCCGGAGGGCCTCCCGGACGTCGTCCTGGACGCCTGCGGGGAACCCGAGGCCCTCCAGCGCGCCGTCGAACTGGTCCGGCCGGGCGGCCGGGTGGGCATCATCGGCTACCGGGTGGGCAAGCGGGTCGACCTCCTGTCGGCGGGCTGGACGCTGAAGCTGATGGAGACCATCGGCGTGATGGGGCCGGGCAACTTCATGCCCCGCGCCGTCGACCTGCTGGCCCGTGGCGCCGTGCGCACCGAGGACATCATCACCGACGTACTGCCCCTGGCGGAGGCGGGCAAGGCGTTCCTGCTGGCGGAGGAGACGGACGGCGACGCGATCCGGGTGGCCGTCCGTGCCCATGGCTGACCCCACGACCCCCGCCGCGAAGGACGGCCCGGGTGGCTGAGCTGCGGACGGACCCGCTCACCGGCGTCCGCGTGGTCGTCAACGGCGGCAGGCAGGGCAGGCCGCGCAACCGCGGTGCGGACTGCCCCTTCTGCCCCGGCGGACTGGAGGCCCCCGAGCCGTACGAGGTCCGGCGGATACCCAACCGCTGGCCCGCGCTGGACGGGCAGCGGTGCGAGGTGCTGCTGTACTGCCCGGAGCACGAGGCGTCGTGGAGCACCATGAGCGGCGCGCAGGCCGAGGCCGCCGTCGAGCTGTGGAACGACCGCACCCTCGCGCTGGGTTCCCGGCCCGACGTCGCCTATGTGCTGCTGTTCGAGAACCGGGGCGCCGACGCCGGGGCGACCGTGGACCACCCGCACGGCCAGGTCTTCGGGCTCGCCGAGGTCCCCGACGCCCCGGCCGCCCGGCTGGCCCGCGGCGGCAGGCTGGGACGGTGCGCGCTGTGCGAGGCACCGCCCGGGGCACTGGTGGTCGCCGAGGAGGACGACTGGCTCGCCTGGGTGCCGCAGGCGCCGCTGTTCCCGTACGCCCTGCGGCTCGCGCCGCGCGGGCACGTCGCGGACCTGCCGGAGGCGGGACCGGAGGGACGGCGGGCGCTGGCCCGGCTGCTGCGGACCGTACTGGCCCGGATCGACGGCCTGTTCGGGCGGCCCGCCCCGTACTTCCTCTGGGTCCACCAGCGCCCCGCCGACGGCCGCGCCTGGCCCTGGGCACACCTCTACGTGGAGATCAACGCCGTGTGGCGGGCCCCCGGGGTGCCCCGGTTCATCGCGGCGGGCGAACTGGGCAGCGGGATGTACTTCACCCCGCTGGAGCCGGAGGCGGCCGCCGAGCGGCTGAGGGAGGCGTGATGCCGCGGGACCGTCCGGCGGCCCCGTTCCCGGGCGGCGACCGCCGCCCGGGAACGGGCCGTTCACACCCCGGCGAGCTCCTTGAACTGCTCCACCAGCAGGGCGATGGGGTCCGGCGGGATCTCCCGCCGGACGGCCTCGGCGGCCAGGCGGCCGATCTCCCGCCACTCGGCACGCCGCTGCCAGGCCCGCTCCAGCGCCTCGTCGAAGCACGCGGCCGCGGGCGCCGCCGCCACGAACCCCGTGACACCGTCCTCCAACAGCTCGGCGTTGCCCGCCACATCACTGACGACCACCGGCCTGCCGCACAGCATCGCCTCGATGATCACGGTCGGCAGGCCCTCCGCGCGGGAACACAGGACGAGGCCGTGATGCGTGCGCCAGACGCTCTCGATGTCGTCGGCGTACCCGGCGAAGACGACATCGGCCAGCCCCAGCCGGTCGCGCAGCGCCCGCAGCACGCGCTCGTGCGCCCCCGCCCCGTACAGCGAGACGGTCAGCGGCCGCTCCCGCCACTTCGGCATCGCCAGCACGTCGAAGAGCACGTCGTGGCCCTTGCCGTTGGGGTCCAGCCGGGCCAGGCAGGCCATCCGGATGCGGCCGTCCCCCTCCGGCCACGGCGGGGCGGCGGCGTAGTCGACCTTGAAGTGGCAGCGC
Source organism: Streptomyces sp. NPDC002537 (assembly GCF_053594975.1). Lineage (NCBI taxonomy): Bacteria > Bacillati > Actinomycetota > Actinomycetes > Kitasatosporales > Streptomycetaceae > Streptomyces > Streptomyces sp. NPDC002537. The sequence continues at coordinate 27,430 of NZ_JBSFWT010000066.1, read as the reverse complement.
ACCACACGGGCGTTGGCGATCGGCCCGCCCACCTGCCGCTCCGTCAGCCGCCGGTTCCCCTCCGAGACGAAGAAGGACGCGAGGGCCCCGCCGTAGCCCACGGCCAGCCGCTCGGCGACGTCGTCGGTGCACCACTCGTAGTCGGAGGCCGAGTTGGCGTACGCCACATAGGGCACGTCCCGCCGGAGGCACTCCTCCATCCAGCCCAGGCCCTCGTAGTTGTCCCCCTGGGAGACCACCACGAAGTCGGGGCGGAGCTTCTCCAGGACGCTCGACTGCCGCTCGGACCACGGGAGTTCATGAACGGGGCGCTGGTCGTGGGGCGGCGGATCCCACCTGCGGTGCACCGTGCACCCGGCCCGCTCCACGGCGGCCAGCTCGGCGGGGACCTCCTCCCAGCCCTTGACGCTTGCGTGGATCTCGGCGCCGTCCCGCAGCCAATGACCGGCCGCCAGCGCCCAGTTGGTCTCGCTCGGGCCCCAGGGGGCCGATTCATTGGCCGACGCGAAGAGAATCCGGGGCCGTGCTCGATCCGTCCGACCCATTCCGGTATCACCTTCCAGAACAGACGACTTCGAATGAACAGGACCGTAACGTGAAAAACACCGGTACGGAAGTGCGCAACCGTGCGAGGAGAACCGCCGAGGTGCCCGACGCATTCTTTCTGGACAGGGACGGAACACTCAACGAGAAGCCCCCGCCGGGCGAATACGTGATGTCCCCGGACCGACTGGCCCTGCTGCCCGGAGCCGCCGCCGCGGTACGCCGCATCAACGCGAGCACACGCCCCGCCATATTGGTGACGAATCAGCGCGGCGTGGCCCGCGGAATCATGTCCGAGCGCGACCTGGACGCCGTACAGCGCCGATTGACGGAATTACTGCGGGCCGCCGGCGCCTTTCTGGACGCCTGCTATTGCTGCACCCATGGGGAAGGGGACTGCCGCTGCCGCAAACCGCACCCCGGCCTGCTCACGCGGGCCGCCGAGGACTTCCCGGGGATCACGCTCCGGAACACGGTCATGATCGGCGACTCCGAGACGGACGTCCTGGCCGGCCGCGCCGCGGGCACCGGCACCGTGCGCCTCGCCGAGGCGCCCGGCGACACCGCGGCGGACCTCGTCGCCCCCGATCTGTGGACCGCGGTCGACCTCTTGCTGAAAGGCGGTTGGTGATGAGAATCCTGGTGACGGGTGGCGCGGGCTACATCGGCAGTGTCGTCGCGCACCGGCTGGTCGAGGAAGGGCACCGGGTCACGGTCCTGGACGACCTGTCGACCGGCTTCGCCGAAGCGGTCCCCCAAGGCGCCGTCCTCGTCCGGGGGACGATGCGGCGGGCCGCCGAGATCCTCGGCGGGCGCGAGGGCTTCGACGCCGTCGTCCACCTGGCCGGCCGCGCCCTGATCGACGACTCGGTGCGCCGCCCGGAGCGCTACTGGCACGGCAACACCACCGAGACGCTCACGCTCCTCGACGCCATGCTCCGCACCGGGACCGGGCGGCTGGTCTTCTCCTCCACCGCCGCCGTCTACGGGCAGCCGGAACGCGTCCCGATCGAGGAGAGCGCGCCCACCGTCCCCACCAACCCGTACGGCGACTCCAAGCTCGCCGTCGACCTGGCCCTCGCCGCCTACGCCCGCGCCCACGGCCTCGCCTCGGTGAGCCTGCGCTACTTCAACGTGGCCGGAGCGGTCGACCGGTTCGGCGAGCGGCATGCCCCCGAGACCCACATCATCCCGCTCGCCCTGGACGCGGCGCTGGGCCACCGGCCGGAGTTCGCCGTGTTCGGCGACGACTACCCGACGCCCGACGGCACGTGCGTCCGCGACTTCGTCCACGTCGCGGACGTGGCGGAGGCACACCTGGCCGCGCTGCGCGGGGTGCTCCCCGGCGAGCACCGGAACTACAACATGGGCAACGGCACCGGCTTCTCCGTACGCGAGGTCCTGGCGGCCGCCGGCCGGGCCGTGGGCCGCCCGGTGCCCGCCCGGAACGCGCCGAGGAGGCCCGGCGACCCCGCCGTGCTCGTCGCCTCCAACGAGCGCATCCGCCGCGAACTCGGCTGGAAGCCGGCCCGGCCGGACCTCGACGGCATGATCGAGGACGCCCTCCGCTTCCGCCGGGAGTCCGGGCGGGGCAGGGCCCGGTGACGGGCCCCGCGGCCCTTCCCTCACACGCCCCCTCACACGCCCCAGAGCAGCCGGGCCAGTTCGCCGATGTCCTCGACACCGGTGAGATCGGCGGGCACCTCCTCCAGCACGTCGAAGTCGTGCAGGAACGTGAACTGCAGCATCTCCTCCGCGAAGCCGTCCGACACCTCCCATCCGGCGCCCTCCAGCGCCGCCGAGAGGAGCTCCCGGTCGGCCCGGAAGGCGTTGAGGTGCAACTGGACCAGGCCGTACCGCGGATCGCCCGCGTAGACGTCGGTGAAGTCGATCAGGCCGCTGATCCGCCCGGCCGCCGCGTCGACGAAGAGGTTCGTGCCGTGCAGATCGCCGTGCACCAGGACCGGCTCCCGCCCGGCCAGCAGGGCGTCGACCCCGGGCAGGAAGTCCGGCACGTCCGCCAGCAGCCGGGGCGACAGATAACCCCACTCCCGGTGGTCCTCCACCGTGTCCTCCCGCCGCTCGCGCAGCAGCTCGGCGAAGACGTCCGACTCCGGCCGCAGCGCGGCCGCACCCGTCAGCGGCACCTCGTGCAACTGCCGCAGTACGGCACCGAAACGCCGGGCGAGAGACAGCAGCCGGGGACGGTCCACCGTCGCCATGGCCTCCCGCCAGGTGATCCCCGGGGCGGTCTCCATCACCAGGAACGGCCATGGCCAGGCGCCCGCGCCGGGCCGCAGCTCCCCGCGCGCCACTAACCGCGGAATCGGCAGGCCGTGGCCCGCCAGGACCTCGTACGCCTCCAGCTCGGCGGCGTGATTCTCCGGACCGCACCAGTGCTCGCCGTAGAGCTTGACGGCCAGCCCGGTATCGGTGAGCAGTACCGGATTGGTGCTCTCACCGGGAATGCGCAGCGTGCCGGGGGCCACGAGACCGAGGGAATCCAGCGCCCCGCGGACCCATGGCTCCCAGAAATCCAGATCGTTACGGAGCTTTGCGTAGATGTCATCCGAATTGATTTCGGCGAGATCCGTGGGACGGCTTTCCGGCACTGGGGGACTCCCGTTCTGTGCGCACGGGTCCGTGCACACGAGGATTTCCGGCGGAATTCGCAACAGGCTAGCACGGAGGGCGGTACCGGCAACCGTGAAGTCCGGTCAACGGTACGCGTGTTGAGAAGAAACGGCAGTCGAGGACTTCGAGGACTTCGAGGACGACGAAAGGCAGCGTGAGGAGCCAGCAATGAGCGCCGATCCCGACAACGCCCGCAGGCCAGGTTCGTCACTCGCCTCGCTCCGGCGGCTCGCCCCGTACCTGAAACCCGTCCGGCGCCCCGTCGCGGGCGCCGTCGCCGCGACCCTGGGCGCCCAGCTGTGCGGGCTCGGCATCCCCCTGGTGGTCCAGCGGATCATCGACGGCCCGTTCACCACCCGGGACTACGGCCGGCTGCCCTGGCTGATCCTCCTCGTCGCCGCGCTCGGCGGCGCGGAGGCCCTGCTCTTCTACGCCCGCCGCAAACTCGTCGCCCGCCCCACCGCCCTGGTGGAGGCGCGGATGCGGGCCGACCTCCTCGGACACCTGCTGCGCATGCCCGTGGCCTTCCACGACCGCTGGCAGACCGGCCAGTTGCTGTCCCGCGCCGTCAACGACCTGGTGACACTGCGCAAATACCTGGCCTTCGCGGCGCTCTTCCTGGTCGTCAACACCGTCACCCTCGTGGTGGGCCTGGTCCTGCTGTTCACCATCACCCCCATGCTCGCCCTCGTCGGACTGTGCAGCGCCGCACCGCTGTTGCTGGTCTCCTACTTCTACGAGACCCGCTACAAGCTCGTCGCCCGGCGCGTCCAGGACCAGTCCGGCGACCTCACCACCATCGTCGAGGAGACCATGCTCGGCATGCGGCTGCTGAAGTCCTTCGGCCGCACCCGGGTCCGCACCCGGCTCTTCCACGACCAGGCCCGCCTGCTGCGCGACAGCGAGCTGCGCATCGTCCGCATCATGGCGGCTCTGTCCGCCGCCGTCCTGATCCTCCCCGAACTCGGCATCGCCGGGCTGCTCGCCGTCGGCACCGCGGGCATCATCCACGACAGCCTCACCCTCGGGGACCTCGTCGCCGCCATCACCATCAGCACCTACCTGCGCTGGCCCACCGAGTGCATCGGCTGGGCGCTGTCCGAGACCAGCACCGCGGCGTCGGCCTGCGACCGCTACTGGGAACTCCGCGACAGCGTCCCGGCCATCACCGACCCACCGCACCCCGCCGCGGCGGCCCGCCCGGCGCGCGGCCACCTCCGCTTCGAGAACGTCCACTTCCGGTACCCCGGCGCCCCCCGCTCCCTGCTGCGCGGCATCGACCTGGAAGTACGGCCCGGCGAGACCATGGCCCTGGTCGGTGCCACCGGCTCCGGCAAGACCACCCTGACCGCCCTGGTGCCCCGGCTCATCGACGTCACCTCCGGCCGCGTCACCGTCGACGGCACCGACGTGCGCGACCTGCCCCTCGCCGACCTGCGCGCCCACATCGGCTGCGCCTTCGAGGACGCGATGCTCTCCTCCGCGAGCATCCGGGAGAACGTCGTCCTCGGTGCCCCCGGCGCGCCCGGGTCCGAGGTCCGCGAGGCGCTCCGCATCGCCTCCGCCGAGGAGTTCACCGACGCCCTCCGCCCGGATGGGGCGGACACCCGCATCGGCGAACAGGGCCTCTCCCTCTCCGGCGGCCAGCGCCAGCGGCTGGCCCTGGCCAGGGCCGTCCTCGGCAGGCCCGCCCTGCTTGTCCTCGACGACCCCCTCTCCGCCCTCGACCTGCACACCGAGGCCGAGGTGGAGAAGGCGCTGCGCGGTGTGCTGACCGAGGCGACCGCCCTCGTCGTGGCCCACCGCCCCAACACCGCCCGGATGGCCGACCGGGTCGCCGTCCTCGCCGACGGCCGGATCACCGCCGTCGGCACCCACCACGAACTGCTCACGACCTGCCCCCACTACCGGGCCCTCATGGCGGCACCCGAGCCCTGGCACCAGGAGGCGACGCCGCGGTGACCATCTCCATGGGCTCCACGGGAGCCTCCCGCGCCACCCCCGCGCCGGCCCCCGACCCCTGTCCGGGCCTCGACGCCGCCGAGGACTCGTCCGTACTCGACAAGGCCACCCAGCGCCGCGTCCGCGCCCGCTCCCGGCGCCTGTTCGCCTCCCTGATGCGCCCCTGGCTGATCCGTACGGCGGTCGCCATGGCCGCGCTGGTGCTGGAGAACGCCGCCCAGCTCGCCGGACCGCTGCTGATCGCCCGCGCCATCGACACCGGGGTGCCGCGCGCGGTCGCCGGCCGGTCGGGGCCGCTGGTGTGGTGCGTCGCCGGCTTCGCCGTGTGCACCGGGGTGTCCGCGGCGGCCCGCTACGCCTTCTTCCGGCTGTCCGGCGCCGTCGGCCAGGCCGTCCTGCTCGACCTCCGGATGCGCATCTTCCGGCAGGCGCAGCGGCTCCCGGTCGCCTTCCACGACGCGTACACCTCCGGCCGCGTCGTCTCCCGGCTGACCGCCGACGTCGACGCCGTGCGCGATCTGGTCGAGGGCAGCCTGGACGGCCTGCTCACCTCCCTGCTCACCGTGCTGGGCATCGCCGTGCTCCTGATGTGGCTCGACCTGCCGATGGCGCTGGTGGTGCTCCTCTCCTTCATCCCGCTGATCCTGCTGACCCGGTGGTTCCGCGAGCGCTCCCGCCGCGCGTACCGCAGGGCCCGCAACACCGTCGCCGAGATCCTCACGGAGCTGGGCGAGACCCTCAACGGCATCCGGGCGGTGCAGACCTTCCGCGCCGAGCACCGCAAGGCCGCCCGCATGAACACCCTCAACGAGGACTTCCTCGCCGCCCAGACCGAGGCCCTCGGCGTCGTCGCCCGCTACACCTCCGGCGTACGCCTCGTCGGCAACACCGCACTGGTCCTCGTCCTGGCCATCGGCAGCTGGCGGCTGTCGGAAGGCAGCCTCCGGCTCGGCATCCTCACGGCCTTCGTCCTCTACCTCCGCAAGTTCTACGACCCCTTGGACGAACTCGCGCACTTCACCAACCTCTACGTCGCCGCGAGCACCGCCCTGGAGAAGATCTCGGCACTGCTCGCCGTCGAACCCTCCGTACCCGAGCCCGCCGCCCCGGCGTCTCTGCCCGCCGACCGCCCCGGACGCGGCCGCCTCCACTTCCGGTCCGTCGACTTCCGCTACACCCCCACCGGCCCCCTCGTCGTGCCACGGCTCGAACTGACCGTGCCCGCCGGGCAGACCGTGGCCGTCGTCGGCGCCACCGGAGCGGGCAAGTCGACACTCGCCAAGCTCGTCGCCCGCTTCTACGACCCCACCGCCGGCTCCGTGACCCTCGACGGCGTCGACCTCCGCGAGCTCCCCGACGCCGCGCTGCGCCGCGAAGTCATCCTCGTGACACAGGAGAACTTCCTGTTCACGGGCACCATCGCGGAGAACGTCGCCCTGGCCCGCCCGGACGCCACACGGGACGACATCCGCGCCGCCGCGGCCGCCGTGCACGCCCACGAGGTCATCGAGGCGCTGCCCGACGGCTACGACACCCAGGTCAGCAAGCGCGGCAGCAGGCTCTCCGCGGGACAGCGCCAAATGGTCGCCCTCACCCGGGCGTTCCTCGCCGACCCCACCGTGCTGCTCCTCGACGAGGCGACGTCGAGCCTGGACATCCCGACCGAGCGCGCGGTCCGGGTGGCCCTGTCGAAGGTGCTCGCGGGCCGCACCGCGCTGATCATCGCGCACCGGCTGTCCACCGTGCTGTCGGCCGACCGCGTCCTCGTCATGGACGGCGGCCGGATCGTCGAGGACGGCCCCCCGCGCACCCTGATCGCCGCGTCCGGGCCCTTCTCCCGGCTGTACCGGACGTGGGTGGCCTCGACGTCGGGCGGCTGAGCGCCTGTCAGATTTCGCCCTGGTTGTCCGTCATAGTGTGTGGCGCCCGGCACGAAGCGGGGACGGTTCGAAGGAGGCGCTGATGGGACGCAGTGTGATGGTCACCGGTGCGACGAGCGGGGTGGGCATGGGAGCGGCCCTGCGGCTGGCCACCGCGGGGTACGAGGTGTTCGCCGCGGCCCGCACCGAGGAGGAGGCGGAGAAACTGCGGGCGGCGGCCGACGAGTACGGGCTGCCGCTGCGCACGGTGCTCCTCGACGTGACCGACCCGGACTCCTGCGAGCAGGCGTACGCGGAGGTCGCCGCGCGGACCGACGGCGGCCCCTGGGCCCTCGTCAACAACGCGGGCAGCCCGCTGGCCGGGGCCGTCGAGGACATCGGCGACGTGGTCGCGCGCGCGTCTCTGGAGGCCGATGTGCTGGCCCCCGTCCGGCTCGCCCGGCTGGCGCTGCCCGCGATGCGCCGCCGGGGCGACGGCCGGATCGTCAACGTCTCCTCGCTCGCCGGACGGGTCTCCGTACCGGCCATGGGCTGGTACTGCGCGGGCAGGGCGGCCCTCGGGGCCCTGAACGACGCCCTGCGGATGGAGGCCGGGCCCGACGGGGTGCGCGTGGTCGTCGTCGAGGCGGGCCTGCACGCGGGCGCCGTCCGGGACCGGGCCGCCGACGGCCTGGAGAAGCTCGCCTCGGAGGGCCGGTCCTCGTTCGCCGGGCTGTACCGGTCCGCGGCCGCGGAGCTGCGCACGAGAGGCGCGGAGCCGCCCGGACCGGACCCGGTCGTCGGCGCGATCCACGCCGCGCTCGCCGCCAAGCGCCCGAGGGCCCGTTATGTCGTCGGGGCGAAGGCGAAGGCGGGGGCCGCCGTCGACGCGCTGACCCCGTACCGGGTGGGCGACCACGTCAAGCGGGTGGCCCTGGGGGCGGCCGGCTCGCACCGGGCGGTGGAGTACGCCGCCCGGCGCTGGTGCTCCCCGTGGTGACGGCGAGTGCGTGCATCGTCCGGATGAAATCCGCTCATAAACTATCAAAGGTAGTCACTTAAGCGGCGCGGGAGCCCTGAATCCGTACAAGGCGGTTGCTAGCTTGCCGCCCGTGACCGAACTCCGAGCGTGCCCGGCGGGCGACAACCGATGACTTCCCTCTACGAACCCATCAAAGACAGCCTGATCCAGCACTTCAACATCCCCGAGGACGCCGTCCGGCCCGACAGCACCCTGGAGGATCTGGGCCTGGACTCCCTGGGCGTGGTGGAGCTGATGTGCGTCCTCCAGGACGAACTGGGCCTGCGCGTACCCATGGACGACGCCGCGCTGAAGTCACTGCTGACCACCTTCGGCGAGGCCGTCGCCGCCGTGGAACGGGCCCAGCCCGCCCGGCCCGTGCCGGACCAGGGCCCGCGCCCGGCCGCCGACTCCCCGGTGTCCCCGGTATGAACGACATCGCCATCACCGGCCTGGGGCTCCTGACCCCGGCCGGAACGGACGTCGGAGCCACCTGGCGAGGGGTGTGCTCCGGCACCTCCACGGCCGCTCCCGACCCGGCGCTCGGTGACGTCCCCGTACCGCTGAGCTGCCGCGTGCCGGACTTCGACGCCAAGTCCCTTCTCGGGGGCGACGTATGGCGCATGGACCGCTTCACACGTCTGGCACTGGCCGCCGCCCACCAGGCGGTCGCGGACGCCCGGCTGGACCCCGGTGTCTGGAACGGGGCGCGGGTGGGCGTGGTCATCGGCGTCGGTACGGAGAGCAAGGACACCACCGTTCCGGCCGTCCGGAAGTTCGCCGAGCACGCCTACGCGGCCATCTCCCCGCTGACCGTGCCCCGTTCGATGGCCAACGCCGCAGCCGCCGAGATCTGCATCGCGCTGCGGGCCCACGGCCCGAGCATGGCGGTGACCACCGCCTGCGCCTCCGGGGCGACCGCCCTGGGTGTCGCCCGGGACCTGCTGCTGGCCGACCGCTGCGACATCGTGCTGGCGGGCGGCGCCGAGGCGCCGTGCCACCCGCTCACGTCCCTCTCCTTCTCCCAGATGGGCGCGCTGTCCTCCCGCGTGCACGACCCGCAGGGCGCGAGCCGTCCCTTCGACGCCGACCGTGACGGATTCGTCCTCGCCGAAGGCGCGGGCATCCTCGTCCTGGAACGCGCGACGGACGCGCGGGCCCGCCGCGTCCCGCCGCACGCCTACTTCTGCGGATACGGCAGCTCCACCGACGGCCACCACTACGCCGCCGCGCACCCCGAAGGGCTCGGCATCGAAAGGGCCTTCAGGGCCGCACTGGCCGACGCCCGCCTGGAGCCCGCCGACATCGGCCACATCAACGCCCACGGCACCGCGACCCCGATGAACGACCGCATCGAAGGCGCGACCTTGAGCCGTATCTTCGACGGCCACCCGCCCCCGGTCACCTCGGCCAAGGGCGTCACCGGGCACACGCTCGGCGCGGCGGGGGCCATCGAGGCGGCGCTCAGTGTTCTGACGTTGCGTCACCAGTTGATCCCGCCCACCGCCAACCTCGACCGCCTCGACCCGGAGATCGACCTCGACGTGGTCACCAAGGTCCCCCGGCCGTGCCGGATGGACGTGGTGGCCAGCAACTCATTCGGCTTCGGCGGCCACAACACGGTGCTGATCCTCTGCCGGTCCTGACGCATCGCAGCCCTGGTCGTGCAATTCGGCCAGGGCTTCCGCGAGCAGTCCGGGAAGTCGTTCCGTGCCCTCGATGGCCGCCTCGGCATTGAAGGACGCCGTGACCCGCGTGCGCTCCAATACAAAGGCGCAGACGATCGGGGAGCGATTCTGCGGGGACGGTACCGGTACCAGTTCGACGATATCGAGTCCGGCTCCGTACGCTTCCATGGAAACGATGGTCACGCCCAGGCGGCGCGGCCAGAACGCGCGCAACGACCGGTAGAGAACCGACGAGAACGGGCGCGGCATCCGCAAGAGACAGTCGAGGACCTGCCGGACCTGATACAGCGTGCCGAATCCCATGTCGCGGGCAAGGATGTCCAGCCGGCGTTCCGGAGACGGCTCGGCGCAGGGGAGCGTGAGGGGCATGATGCCGACCGCGGTGCCGAACGCGGACCGGTCCTCGTGCGGGCGCAGACTGACCGGCATGTAGAAGCGCAGTCCACGGCGCTGTCCTCGGCCGGCCGTCCCGCACCAGTGCTCGGGTGTCCAGGCCCGCAGCGCGCCGGCGAGGGCGGCGAGACCGATCTGCGCGGTGGTGGCCCCGGTGCGGCGGGTGATGTCGTCGAACAGGGACCGGTCCAGGGTGACGGTGCGCAGCACCCGCCCTCGCGCGGTGGCGGAGCGCGGGGGCAGCCAGCGTGCCGTACGCCCGAAGAGGTGCGGCAGGCAACGCGCCGCGCGCCGCACGGCCCGCGGTGACGGGACCGCCGGTGCGGGACGCGGAGCCGGGTGCGGCAGCCGGGCCCCCGAGAGGACGGCCGCCAGTGTCCGCGCGACGCCCATGCCGTCCTGGAGGATGTGCGCGACCCGGTAGGCCAGCAGATATTCGTCCGGGCCGTACCCGCGGATCAACTGCACGCTCCACGGCGGCCGGTCCGTCGGCAGAGGGCGCGCCAAGGCCTCCAGCGCGCATTGCGCGGCCGGCCGGCCGGCGGGGACGTCGATCTCCTCGACATGGCGGGACACATCGAGATCCGGAGCCGGTTCGAACCGTGCCCTCCGGCCCTTTCCCACGACCCGGTAACCGAGGACGGGCACCCGGGCGACGGCATCGGTGAAGAGCTCCTCGAGTTCGCCGCGCGTGGGGGGAACCCCGGTCAGTCTGGCCGCGAGGGAGATCTGCCAGCAGCTGGGGTCCGAGGCCGACCGCGCCTCCAAGTACTGGAATTTGTCGGATGCGCCGAAAGGTACGGAGCCATTGGTGCGACGTGTGCGATTGCTGAACACTCAGGCCGCCTTTTCGTTCATTCCCGACAGCGATTTACGTCACTATGTCGTGCGCTGTGGGGAATGTCGGCGAGAACACGATCGCGGCTGCTGAAATTGGGCTACGCGGTGTGGCCCGCACCTCGCGGCGCGGGTCACGTCGTATGCGGGCCCGGGTCAGGCGGCCGCCGGGTGGTTGCTGCCCGGAGCGAGCCGCGGGCGTGAACTCCCCGGGCGGGCAGGGGTGTCGGTGGGCGGGTGGACGGCCTTGAGTGCCGCCCGGGCGTCCGTCGCGTACGTGTCCACGTACTCCTGCTCCGACAGCTTGAGGATCGCGTACATGATCTCGTCCGTGACGGCCCGCAGCACCGCGCGCTGGTCCTCCATCCCCGCGTAGCGGGAGAAGTCCAGCGGGGCCCCGAAGCGGATCGTGATGGGCACCAGGCGGGGGAGCCGCCGCCCGGTCGGCTGCGCCTCGAACGTGCCGATCATCGCGCACGGGATCACGGGCGCCCCCGACCGGAGCGCCATGGCCGCCACGCCGACCCGGCCCTTGTAGAGCCGTCCGTCGTGCGAGCGGGTCCCCTCCGGGTAGATGCCCAGCAGCTCGCCCCGCGCCAGCACGCGCAGGCCCGTGTCGACGGCGGCCTGTGCCGCCTCCTTGCCCGAGCGGTCCACCGGGATCGCCCCGAGCGCGCGGAAGAACGTCGCCGAGAACCGGCCCTTGAGGCCCCGCCCGGTGAAGTACTCCATCTTCGCCAGGAAGGAGATCCGGCGTTTCACCATGGTGGGCATCATGAAGTGGTCGGCGAACGACAGATGGTTCCCCGCGATGATCGCCGCACCCGTTTCCGGCAGGTGCTCCATCCCTTGCACCCGCGGCCTGAACAGCCACCGCAGGAGCGGTATCAACACCACGCACCTGAAAGCGAAGTAGAACATTTTCAGTGAGCCCCCTGGCCGACCGACTGGCCCCCGCGCCGAGGCACGCTAGCCGTCCGCCGGGATCATGGGGAGAGGGAGTATTGAGCCAAGGGTGACGAACCGGCCGCAGCCCGTTATGCAACTTGTTGCAAAAATGAGTGGGGGACCGTAGCCTCGTGGCAGCCACCGGACGTGGCGCGACGCGAAGGGGCACCGCCGTGAGTCACTACCCGCACCTCCTCAGCCCGCTCGACCTCGGGTTCACCACCCTGCCGAACCGTGTGGTGATGGGATCGATGCACGTCGGCCTCGAGGAGGCGGAGCGCGGCTTCGAGCGGATGGCCGCGTTCTACGCCGAGCGGGCGCGCGGCGGCGTCGGTCTGATCGTCACCGGCGGCATCGCCCCCAACGACGCCGGGCGCCCCTGGTCGGGCGGCGCCGCGCTGACCACCGAGTCCGAGGCCGAACGGCACCGGACCGTGACAGAAGCCGTGCACCGCGAGGGCGGACGGATCGCGCTGCAGCTCCTGCACTTCGGCCGGTATGCACACCACACGGATCTCGTGGCACCCAGCGCGCTCCAGGCGCCCATCTCCGCGCACGTCCCGCACGCCCTCACCGACGACGAGGTCGAGCGGACCGTCGAGGACTTCGTGCGCGCCGCCGCCCTCGCCCGGCACGCGGGCTACGACGGCGTCGAGATCATGGGCTCCGAGGGCTATCTGATCAACGAGTTCATCGCGCCCGCCACCAACCACCGCACCGACCGCTGGGGCGGCTCCTACGAGAACCGCGTCCGCTTCCCCGTCGAGATCGTCCGCCGCGTCCGCGAACGCGTCGGCCCCGAGTTCATCCTGATCTACCGGCTCTCCATGCTCGACCTGATACCCGGTGGTTCCACCCTGGACGAGGTGATCGCCCTCGCCAAGGAGATCGAGGCGGCGGGCGCCACCCTCATCAACACCGGCATCGGCTGGCACGAGGCCCGCATCCCCACCATCGCCACCTCCGTGCCGCGCGGCGCCTACACCTGGGTCACCAGGAAGCTCATGGGCGCGGTCTCGGTCCCGCTCATCACCACCAACCGCATCAACACCCCCGAGAAGGCCGAACAACTCCTCGCCGACGGATACGCCGACATGGTGTCCATGGCACGGCCCTTCCTCGCCGACCCCGACTTCGTCCGCAAGGCGAGCCGGGGGAGCGCCGACACCATCAACACCTGCATCGGCTGCAACCAGGCCTGCCTCGACCACACCTTCAGCGGCAGGATCACCTCCTGCCTCGTCAACCCCCGGGCCTGCCACGAGACCGAGCTCGTCCTCGCACCCACCCGGCTGCGCAAGCGCCTCGCCGTCGTCGGCGCGGGGCCGGCGGGCCTCGCCTTCGCCGTGACCGCCGCCGAACGCGGCCACGCGGTGACCCTCTTCGACGCCGCGGCCGACATCGGCGGCCAGCTCGACATCGCCAACAAGATCCCCGGCAAGGAGGAGTTCGACGAGACCCTGCGCTACTTCCGGGTCCAGCTCGCGCGACAGGGCGTCGACGTACGGCTCAACACCCCTGTGACCGCAGACACGTTCGCCCCGGGCACGTACGACGAGATCGTCGTCGCCACCGGAGTCACCCCCCGGACGCCCGCCGTCGACGGCATCGGCCACCCCAGTGTCGTCAGCTACCTCGACGTCCTCCGTGACGGCGCCGAGGTCGGCGAACGCGTCGCGATCATCGGCGCGGGCGGCATAGGCTTCGACGTCGCCGCCTTCCTCACCGACCCGGGCGACGGGGCGAGCCTCGACCCGGAGGCGTACTTCCGCGCCTGGGGCGTCGACACCGACTACCGCGCGCCCGGCGGGCTGCGCGCACCCGAGCGGCCGAAGCCACCGCGCACCGTCCACCTCCTCCAGCGCAAGACCTCCAAGGTCGGCGCGGATCTCGGCAAGACCACCGGCTGGATCCACCGCACCGAACTCAGGCACCGGGGCGTCACCATGACCGCCGGTGTCACCTACGACCGCATCGACGACGAGGGGCTGCACATCACCGTCGACGGCACCGCCACGACCCTCCCCGTCGACACCGTCGTCCTCTGCGCCGGACAGGAGCCGCGCCGCGGCCTCTACGAGGAGCTGCGGGCCGCCGGACACACCGTCCACCTCATCGGCGGAGCCGACGTCGCCGCCGAACTCGACGCCAAACGGGCCGTACGCCAGGGCACGGAGCTCGCCGCGGCCCTCTGAGCCGCGCCGGGCCCCGGCGATAGGATCACGCCATGTCCCTGCCGCACGCCATCCTCACCGCGCTGCTCGAAAAACCGTCGTCAGGGCTGGAACTGACCCGGCGCTTCGACAAGTCCATCGGCTACTTCTGGTCGGCCACGCACCAGCAGATCTACCGCGAGCTGGGCAAACTGGAGGAGAACGGCCTCATCCGCGCCCTGCCGACCGCACGGCCGACCCGCGGGCAGAAGAAGGAGTACGAGGTCCTGCCCGCGGGGCGCGAAGCGCTGACCGCATGGGTGTCCCTCGCCGAGGACCCGCGGCCGGTACGGGACCCGCTGCTGCTGCGGGTGCGCGCGGCGGGGGTGGTCGGGGCGGAGGGACTCGCCGACGAGCTCCGACGCCATCTGGCCATGCACCGGGCCCAGTTGGCGGAATACCAGGCGATCGAGGAACGGGATTTCCCGGCGGGGGCGGAGGGCGAGGAGGACCGGTTGCGGCATCTGGTGCTGCGGGGAGGCATCGAACTGGAAACCTTCTGGATCGGGTGGCTGACGGAGGCGCTGGCGAAGGCCTTCCGCTGACCGCGGGAGTGGGAGCGCCGGGCGCCTGCGGCGGGCTTTCCCGGCCCCTCTCTCTCCCGATCTCTTTCCCGAGCCGGGGGAGACCCCGGACCCCCAAAGCGGCTGCGCCGTTTGTCCTCAAACGCCGGACGGGCTGAATTTCGCGCACTGAGGGAGTGAGAGTGCGGGTCAGGCCCGCGGGCTCAAGGGCACGGTCCGTGGAACCAGCCCGTCCGGCGATTGAGGACGCGGCCGCAGGCCGCTCCCGCCGGGGTCCCGGGGCCTGCGGCCCAGGTTTCGGGAAGGGGCGGGGCGGGGAATGGACGGACCCGACGACGGGGGGCAAGTGAGCCGGGACATCGCGCAGTTCGAGTCATGGGCCGCCACCTACGACCGCAGCCCGCTCCAGAAGCGCTACTTCCGCCCCGCCCAGCGCGCGCTGCTGCGCCACGCGGCGGCCGCCGAGCCGAGTCCCGCGGCCGTTCTGGACATCGGCTGCGGCACCGGGACGCTGCTGCGCGCGGCCCGGCACCGGTTCCCCCGGGCCGCCCTCGTCGGCATCGACCCCGCACCGTCCATGCTCCGCATCGCCCGCGCCCACGCCCGGCCCGGGGAGGCCCACGCCGGAGGGCGCGCCGAGCAACTCCCCTTCGCCGATGCCTCCTTCGACCTGGTGCTCAGCACGCTCTCCTTCCACCACTGGGCGGACCGGCCGCGGGGTCTCGCCGAGGCCCGGCGCGTCCTGCGCCCCGGGGGCACCCTCCTCGTCGCCGACCACTTCGCCGCCGGCTGGCTGCGGGCGGTCTTCGCGGCGGCCGGGAAGCGGGCCCGCATGCACACCCACCGCGAGGTCGACGCCATGCTGCGCGCCGCCGGACTGCTGCCCCTCGGCTGGGCGACCGCGCTCACCGCGGCGGACTTCCTGCGCGCGGCGGACACCCGCCGGAACGGCCGCTCCCTCTTGCCGTTGGTCACCCTCTGCACGGCGCGGAAGCCGCACCCCCGTGGCACCATGCTCTGACAAGTCGGCGGGGCGCCGCGCCTGAGGGGGAGGCTGAGCGGAGTGCCGGAACCACAGAGACCGCCCGTGGGCATCCAGGGCGTCGAAGCGCTGTACCAGGAGTGCCGCACCCGGGTGCAGGACGGGCGCGGGGCGCGGGACCCGCACGGCCTCCCCGTGGTGACCCTCGTCGGCACGCGCGGCAGCGGCAAGACCACCGCCCTGGCCTGGCTCGGCTATCTGGGCTCCCACCGCCCCCACGCCTTCTACGACTTCGGCTCGGCCGCCCGCCGGAGACCCCACGAGGTCGCCGGGCGGCTCGCCTACGGCTCTCGCACCGCTTCCCCCGCCAGCCCGCGCTCCGCTTCCCCCGGCTCACCCTGGGGCTCCTCGTCGTGGACCCCGCCCTCTCCCTGGACGCCAACAACGCCCGGAGGGCGGGCGGCCAACTGCGGCTCGCGCTGCAGGACGCGCAGGAGCACACGCTGGCCGCCGAGCGCGTCGCCGACGTCGCCGGGCTCCTGCAGGACCTCAACCTCGTCCAGATCCCCGGCGTCGGCCTGCTCGCCGGGCTGATCCGGCAGCCGCCCCGGCTCCCGCTCGGCGTGTCCCGGCGCACCGGCTTCTCCTGGTACGCGGGCCCCCACACCCCGCTCGACGAACTCGTCGCCCTCAACCAGCTGAGCAAGAGCGAGGCGGCCGCCGACCGGGACGCCGTCGACCGGCGGCTGTGCCAGGCGTTCCTCGCCGACCTGCGCGGCGAGTACGCCCGCCGCCGGCGCGACCGCAACTGCGTCGTCCTGCTGGACAACATCGACGCCGACGGCGGCCGCGAGTTCCTCGACCTGCTGCTCCAGCTCCGGGACGCGGACACCGCCACCGACCCGCTGCTCGTCGTCGCCACCGCGTCCGACACCGCCCGGGTCCCCGGCCCGTTCGCCCGCGGCCCGGCCGGGGTCCGCGTCCACCCGCCCGAACGGGTCTCGTACACCGACTGGGCGCGGTCCGTCCCCGAGCCGCCCCCGGACCGCTCCTGGCGCTGGTACTGCGTACAGCTCCGCGACCTCACCCAGGGCGAGGTCGCCCAGCTCGGCGCCGGGGTCGCCGCGCGGCTGCCCGAGGCGCCCGCGCTGGTGCACCGGCTGACGTGCGGCCACCCGTGGAGCGTGACCCGGCTGCTCGACGAGGCGGCCCGGACGGCCGGGCGCGACGACCACGAGGCCACGCTCCGCGGCATCCTCTCCCTGCCCGCACCCTCGGCCGGAGACGCGCTGCCACTGGGCCACGCCGTCCTGCTCGACCTCCTCCAGGGGCTGACGGACGATCAGCGCGCCGCCCTCGTCGCCTGCTCCGTCGCCCGCGCCTTCGACTCCGCCTGCGACGCCGGACTGCCCGACACCTTCTCCATCCACACACGCAACACCCTCGCCGGACTGATGGGCACCCGGCTCTGGCTCGTCGACCCCGTGCCCCAGGACGCGGGCGCACGCGGCGGCCGCGGATCCGGCTACCTGGAACACGCCCACCCGCGTCCCCTGCCGGCGCGCCCCGAACTCCACCCGTGGCTACGCCTGTTGCTGCTCCAGAAGCTGGCCGGCAGACCCGACCGGTGGGACGAGACCCACGAACACCTCCAGACCTGGCACCAGTTGCACGGCCACCCCCTCGATGTCATGTACCACGC
The DNA here is from genome assembly GCF_053594975.1 of Streptomyces sp. NPDC002537. Lineage (NCBI taxonomy): Bacteria > Bacillati > Actinomycetota > Actinomycetes > Kitasatosporales > Streptomycetaceae > Streptomyces > Streptomyces sp. NPDC002537. The sequence goes on along the minus strand of NZ_JBSFWT010000066.1, from coordinate 10,124 downwards.
GCTGGCCCGCGGCCGCCTCGACGACGTCGTCGACCACCTCGCCCACGGCCTGCTCGGCCTGCCCGACACCGAAGCCTGGCTGTACGAGCTCTACGCGGTCACCGCCGCGCCCCTGCGCGAACCCGTCGTGCCCGAACAGACGGCGACCCTCCGCGTGGACCGGCTCGCCGCCGGACTCGCCCCGCGCTCCTTCGGCACGCACCGGGCCCTGACGGTCCTGGTGACCGCGCTGTGGCTGGCGGGCGACCCCCGCAACCGGCTGCCCGGCGGCAGCCCCGAACTCAACCTCACCATCGGCTCGATGTTCCAGGACCTGGCCCTGCACTCCGACCCCCGGAGGGTCGGCCTCCGGCCCCTCGCCGTTGCTGGGACAGGCGCCTGAGTCCCCCGAGTCCCAGTAGCTGAGCTCCGACGTATTCGCAGGCCTGGCGTATGACCTCTTCGCGGCGGGTGATGATCGGGCCAGTGAAGACTCTGTGCCGGTACTGCAGGGCAAAACCAAGTGGGTACGGAGGGCGTGGACAACATTACGGCCTCCTCGGATGTCGGAGTTCCCCAGTGTGATGACATAGACGCACGCTAGGCTGCCGGGGTGAAGATCGTCGTGCAGGTGAAGCTCTTGCCGACACGTGAAGAGGCGTTGGCACTCGAACGTACTCTGCGCGCCTGCAATGACGCGGCGAACTGGCTGTCAGGCCAGGCGCATGAGCGGGGTGCGACGTCCCGTAAAGCGTTGCAGGGCTTTGCCTATTCGGACCTGAAGGCGCGGGGGCTGTCGGCTCAGCCCGCGCTGCACGTCCTGCGGAAGGTCGCCGACGCCTACACCGCTTTACGGGCGAACCTCCGGGCTGGAAACCTGGGCAAGGCAGACTCCAGGCGCCGGATCAAGGCGGAGTCCAAGCCCATCGGCTTCCGGGCCGATGCGGCACAGCCGTACGACGATCGGTGTCTGTCCTGGCAGCACGACGCCGGGACGGTGTCGGTCTGGACCACCGGCGGGCGCCTGCGGGGCGTGCGGTTCGTCTGCTCTGAGCAGGCCCGCAAGACGCTCGCCGAGTATCGTAAGGGCGAGTCGGATCTTGTCCATCGGGACGGCATGTGGTTCTTGATCGCCACATGCGAGGTGCCCGAGGCCGCGCGGATCGAGCCCGTGGATTTTCTAGGAGTGGATCTCGGTATTGTCAATATCGCTACTACGTCGGACGGAAAGATCCATGCCGGACGCAGGCTGAACCGGTACCGCAAGCGTCAGCTTGCCTTGCGGGCGAAGCTCCAGAAGAAGGGCACCAAGTCCGCGAAGCGGGTCCTGAAGCGGCAGCGTCGCAAGGAATCCCGTAAGGCCACGGAGGCCAACCACATCATCGCCAAGCGCATCGTGACCGTGGCTGAACGCACCGGGCGCGGGATCGGCATGGAAGACCTTGCCGGTATCCGCACGCGGGTACGGCTGAGGAAGCCCCAACGGGTCGTGCTGCATTCCTGGCCCTTTGCCCAGCTCGGACGGTTCGTGGAGTACAAGGCCAAGCGGGCCGGTGTCCCCGTCTTGTTCGTTGGCCCCGCTCACACCTCCCGCATGTGCGCGGAGTGTGGCCATATCGACAAGGCGAACCGGGCCTGCCAGGCCAAGTTCGTATGCCGGTCGTGCGGATTCGTTGATCACGCCGATCGCAATGCCTCCCGCAACATCCGCGCCCGTGCGTGGGAGTTGTGGCGACGCGGGGCGGAGTCACACGCCCCTGCACCCGCATAGGGTGCTGGACGCGGACGTCAGTATCACAGCCAGTGATGCCCGTACTGCAAGCCCGGCCTTTCAAGGCCGGGTAGTTGACCGCCGTCAACAACATCTGTCCGGCCCAAGGCCGACCGGCTCCGGGGGCGGGCCAGATGCGCCCCGTCTTCGCCGCCGGCGGCGAGCTCAGCTTCGACGACGCCTCCGGCGGCTGGCCGCACAACAAGCCGGTGCCCGTCATCCAGGTGCCCGCCGCCTCCGGCGCCCCGGGCCCGCTCTACAAGACGCCGTAGTGCCGTAGTGCCGTAGTGCCGTAGTACGGAGAACGCCGTGGCCGACCGCGGCAGAGAGGGCGACACCAGTGGCCGACAGGAACACCGTCACGCCACCCGGCCCCGGCCGCCGCCGGGTGCTCACCATGGCCGCCGCCGCGGCGACGGCCGGGTCCTGGACACCCGCCTTCCGCGTCGACGCACGAGCCGCGGAACCGGGCACCCCGCCGTCCTTCCCGCCGGGCATCCGCCTCGCCAGACAGGCGTTCCGCAACTGGTCCGGAGAGGTCGCCCTGGAAGCCGTCTGGACCGCGTTCCCCGCGTCGCCCGCCGACGTCGTCACGCTCGCCGACTGGGCGCGCGGTCAGGGCTGGCGGCTGCGCGCCAAGGGAGCCTGCCACACCTGGTCGCCCGTGCTCGCCCGCCGGGGCGAGGACACCGGCCGGCTCGTCCTGGTCGACACCACGGAACACCTCACCGGGATCGCCCTGCGGCACGGCACCGCCCCGGCCGTCACCGCGCAGGCGGGCACGACCCTGGACGCGGTGCACTCCGCGCTGGAAGCCGCCGGATACGGCCTCACCTGCGTCCCCTCCATCGGCGACCTGACCGTCGGCGGCGCCCTCGCCATCGGCGGGCACGGCACGGGAGCCGGGCGCGGTACCAGAGGCGCGCACGGTACTGAAGGCGCGCACGCCTTCTCGTCCACCGTCAGCGACCTCGTCGAGTCGCTCACCGCCGTGGTCTGGGACCACGCGGCGGAGCGGTACGGGCTGCGCACCTTCCACCGCTCCGAGCCCGACACGGCGGCGTTCCTGCTGCACCTCGGCAGGGCGTTCGTCACCGAGGCCACCCTGCGCGTCCCGGCGAACGTCCGGCTGCGCTGCGTCAGCAGCCTCGACGTCCCCGTCCAGGAGCTCTTCGGCCCACCCGGCAGCTCCGGCCGGACCCTCGACCGGCACCTGGCGGACGCGGGCCGGGCCGAGGTGCTGTGGCTGCCTTACGCCGACCGGCCCTGGCTGAAGCTCTGGACCGAGGAACCGCGACGGCCCGCCGCGTCCCGCCAGGTCGACGCCCCGTACCCGTACACCTTCTACGACAACGTGCCCGAACCGGTGTCGAAGCTCGCCCGCGAGGTCATCCAAGGCGCCGGTGCCGTGACTCCCCTCTACACCAAGGCGCTTGAACAGGGCATCAGGCTGGGGCTGACCACGACGGCCACCTGGGACCTGTGGGGCTGGTCGAAGAACACCGTCCTCTATGTGCGGCCCACCACGCTGCGTTCCGTCTTCGCGGGCTGGGTGGTGCTCTGCGCGCGGGCGGACGTCCAGCGGGTGCTGCACGGTTTCTGGTCCCGCTACCAGCAGTTGCTCGACACCTGCCGGGCACGGGGGGAGTACCCCGTCAACGGCCCCGTCGAGGTGCGGATCACCGGGGTCGACGCGCCCGCCCCCGACGGCCCGCTGCTCTCCCCGGCCCGGCCCCGGCCCGACCACCCCGAGTGGGACACCGTCGTCTGGCTGAACTCCATCACGTTCTCCGGCACACCGGGGGAGTCGGCCTTCCACCGCGACCTGGAACAGTGGATGGTCACCCACTTCACCGGCTGGTCGGCGGTCCGCCCCGAGTGGTCCAAGGGCTGGGCCTACGGGCCGGACGGCGCCTGGACCGACGCGCCGCTGCTCGCGAGGGCCTGGCCGGACGCCTTCCGCGAGGGCCAGCCCGCCGGCGCGCGCTGGGACGACGCCGTCGCCACCCTCGACCGCCACGACCCCGCGGGCGTCTTCCGCGGCCGCTTCCTGGACACGCTGTTCCACACCCCGCGGTGAGCCCGGCCGGACCCGCCACCTCCACTCCTTCACAACATGTTCAGCCGGAGAACGGCGGACGGGACGTACACCGCCGGACGGGCTGGGCAGTTTGCCCCGGCAGGCGGTCCTCCGGGTCGCCGCGCACACGGGCCGACGACCCGGAGGACGACCCCGATGACCGGATCACGAGTCCTCGCCCGCACGGGGAGCGCCGCTTCCCCCCGCGCCTACGAGGTCACCCTCGCCACCGACGAGCCGGGCGTGCACGCCGCCCAGCGGCTCCGGCACGCCGTCTTCACCGAGGAGTTCGGGGCGGGTGCCGTCACCGCGGCGGACGGCCGTGACGCGGACGCCTTCGACGAACTCTGCGACCACCTCGTCGTCCATGAGACGCGCACCGGCGAACTGGCGGGAACCTACCGACTGCTGCCGCCGCGAGCCGCCCAAGAACTCTATGCCGACGGCGAGTTCGACCTGGGCGCGCTCGCGCCGATCCGCGACGGCCTGGCGGAGGCCGGGCGCGCGTGCGTGCACCCCGGCCACCGCAACGGCACCGTGATGATCGCCCTGTGGTCCGCCATCCTGACCTACCTGACGGAACGTCAACTTAGCTGGCTGTGCGGCTGCGCCTCCATCCCCCTCGACGACGGCGGCACCAGAGCGGCCGCCGCCTGGCGCACGACGCGCGACCACCACTACGCGCCCCCGGCCCACCGGGTCAGCCCCCGCGTCCCCTGGACCCACCACACCGCCCCGGAAGCCGCCGACAGCGCGCTCCCCCCACTGCTGCGCGGCTATCTGCGCCTGGGCGCCTGGGTGTGCGGCCCACCGGCCTTCGACGCCGAGTTCGACGCCGCAGACCTCTTCGTCCTCCTCTCCCTGGACCGGGTCCACCCCGACTACCTCCGCCTGCTGCGGAGGCTGGGCGGATGACGGGCCGGCCGGCCGCGGCCGCCGGACCCTGGCGGCCCGCCTCCCCGTGCGGACGCGGCTGCCTGCCGACCGGACCGCGGCCCGCCGGGCGTGTCCGACAGGCCCTGCGGATCGGCGTGTTCCTGCTGCTGCTCGCCCAATTCCCCTGGCTGGCCCTCACGATGCTCGCGGGCCACCGGGCCTCGGCCCGCGCCTACCGCTGGTTCATGCGGGCGGTTCTGCGGGCCGTGGGCGTCCACTGGACCGCGCGCGGCACGGACCTGCCCACGACTCCCGTCGCGCCGCTGGTCGTCGGCAACCACACGTCCTGGCTCGACGCCGTCCTGCTCCCCGCCGCGCTGCCCGTACGCCTGGTGGCACGGGCCGACCTGCTGAGATGGCCGGTGATCGGCTGGTTCGCCGCCGTCGGCCGCAGCATCCCCGTCGACCGGGACCGGCTGTCCACCCTGCCCGACAGCGTCCGCCGCATCACCGCGGCGCTGCGCGCCGGCGAGGCCGTCGCGGTCTTCCCCGAGGGCACCACCTGGTGCGGCGCCGCGAGCGGCCCCTACCGCCCCGCCGCGTTCCAGGCCGCGCTCGACGCGGGCGCGGCCGTACGCCCGGTCCTCCTCCGCTACCGCGCCGCCGGACCGGCCACGACCGCCGCCGCCTTCGTAGGGCCCATGAGCGCGGCGGAGTCCCTGCGCAACGTCGTCGCGACGCGCGGACTGACCGCCGAAGTGATCGTGCTGCCGCCCCTCCCGCCCCACGCGGCGCCCGACCGGCGGAGCCTGGCCGCACTCGCCGAACGCGCCGTCGACGACCGTACCCCGGCCGCGCACCGCTGCCGCGCACGGCGCTGCTCCGTACCGCACACGGCGTGCGCACGCCCCCGCACCCCTTCCGCGCGACCGGCCCGGCGCGGCACCCTCTGTGAGAACCGACTGCGAAGGACGGCGATGAGCAGCACGTACGAGACCCTGACCGAAGCCCTCGTCACCCGGATCGGCATCGACCCCGAACGGCTCGCCCCGGACCGCACGTTCGGGGAGCTGGCCCTGGACTCCATGGCCGTGGTGGAGCTCGCCGTGGCCATGGACGGACACACCGAGGCCCCGCTCCCGCTGGAGAACCTGGCCGGCCTGACCCTAGCCGAGGCCGCGGCCCTGCTGGACGCGGCGGGCACACCGGAAGCCGCCGGACCGTGAGCGAGGACGAGGTGGCCGTCACCGGCCTCGGACTCGTCACCCCGGCCGGGGTCGGCACCACCGCCACCTGGCACGGGCTGCTCACCGGAGAGAGCCGCGCCGCCCCCGACCCCCGGCTCGCCGGGCTGCCCGTCGACTTCTCCTGCCGGAGCGACTTCGACGCGGTCACCGCGCTGGGGCGCCGACTGGCCGTCCGGCTCGACCGGTTCAGCGCGATGGCGGTCGCCGCCGCCCGCGAGGCGGTCGCGGACGCCGGACTGGACACCACCGCGTGGGACCCGCTGCGCGTGGCCGTGGTGATCGGGGCGAGCAGCGCGTGCACGGAGCACTACGACCGGGAGTTCGCCCTGATCGCGGCGGGCCGCCCCGACCGCGTCTCGCCCATGGCGATCATGCGGAGCATCCCCAACATGCCCGCGGGCGAGGTCGGTATCGACCTCGGCGCCCGGGGGCCCAACCTGGCCGTCTCCACCGCATGCGCCTCCGGGGCCACGGCGCTCGGGGTGGCCCGCGACCTGGTGCGCGCGGGCAGATGCGACATCGCCGTCGCCGGCGGCAGCGAGTCGCTGTGCGCCCGTGCCACCGCCGTCGGCTTCCACCAGATGCGTGCCCTGTCCGTACGCGGCCACGATCCGGCGGGCGCCTCACGGCCGTTCGACCGGGACCGCGACGGCTTCGTCCTCGGCGAGGGCGCCGGGGTGCTCGTGCTCGAACGCCCCGCGCACGCACGGGCCCGGGGCGTCCGCGCGCGGGCCGTGCTGCGGGGGTACGGGGCGTCGTGCGACGCCCACCACACGGTCGCGCCGCACCCGGAGGGGCGGGGCGCGGCGGACGCGCTGCGCGCCGCCCTGGCCGACGCCGGGATGGCGCCCGGGGACATCGGCCACGTGAACGCGCACGGCACCGGCACGAGGATGAACGACCTCACTGAATACCGGGCCCTGGCCCGGGTGTTCCGCGACCCGCCGCCCGTCACCGCGGTCAAGGGCGCCCTCGGGCACGCGGCCGGCGGCTCCGGCGGCATCGAGGCCGCCTGCGCGGTGCTGACCCTCCAGCACCGGCTCGTCCCGCCCACCGCGAACCTGGACCACCCGGACCCGGAGATCGGCCTCGACGTCGTCCGAGGGGTGCCCCGGCGGCTGCGGCCGGCCGCCGTGGTGAGCAACTCCTTCGGCTTCGGCGGGCAGAACGCGGTCCTCGTCTTCAGCGTCCCCTGAGCCCGGGGCGGAGGGGGAACGACGAAGGCCCCCACCGGAGTGAGGGCCTTCGATCCGTGCGCCACCAGGGACTCGAACCCCGGACCTGCTGATTAAGAGTCAGCCGCTCTAGCCAACTGAGCTAGCGGCGCGGAAGAAATATTACCCGATCTGCCGGGGTGGTTCTTCCCGTCCTCAGTCGGCGACTCTTTTTCCGGAAGGGTTCCCGGGTCAGTGGACCATGACGGTGACGGTCGGGGAGACGGTCTTGTCGTGGGCGACCCGCAGCTTCTCCGTGCCCTTCTTCGCGAGCTTGACCTTCACGTTGTAGCTGCTGCCGTGCTTCACGGTGGTGCTGCTGTGGAGCGTGGTCCACTTGCCCTTGTTCATGTGCTGCACGACGAGCTTGCTGCCTATCGGGAGGCCCTTGGTCCTGCCGGTGAGTGTGACGTCCTGCCCGGCCTTGACCGACTTCGCGCTCGCCTTGATGGTGAGGGACGCCTTCGGCTGCGGCTTCTGCACGGACGCGCTCGCGACGGTGATGCCGGGGGAGCCGGCCGGTACGGCGGCCGCGACCCCGGCGCCACCCGCGAGCAAGGCGGCACACCCGGCCGCGATCGCGGCGGTACGGAGGCGGTACGCCTTTGTGGTGGCCTTCACGATGCTTCACCTCGCCTTTCCTCGGTGAAGCCCATGGTGGGCTTATGGGGTGATTCCTTCCATAAGCCAGTAAAACCCTTGTCCAGGGCGGATGTCAGGCATCCCTGCCCCATGCACTATTTGCCCTTTCAAGAGCGGGGCCTCGTCAGCAGCAACTCGGTGTTGTGGTCGGCCGGCGCGCCGAGCTTCTTGGCCGGAGTGGCGTACGGGTCGTTGTACGACAGCTCGCGGTAGAGCGCCGCGAGCCCGGCGTCCGAGGTGTCGCCGAAGTCCGTCGCGTACGGGGCCGCCGACTCCACCAGGGTGGTGAACAGGGACAGCGTGCCGTCGCCGTTGTCCGCGATCTCGATGATCCGGGCGTGCTGCGGGAAGTCGACGTGCGACGCGGTGTTGATCTCCCAGAAGGCGCGCTCGGGCACCGCGTGGCCATGGGCCAGGATCCGGTTCTCGTGCGTGTGGCCGTTGACCCAGGCGACGACGTTCGGGAACCGCTGGAGCAGCGCGACGAGGGCGTTGCCGTCGTGCCGCTTCTCGAACGGGTGGTGCGGGTCCGGCAGCAGGTTGCCCATGGTCGCGCTGGTGTGGTGGCTGAACACCACCACCAGCTCGCCGGAGCCGCCGCCCTTCACGACACGGCCGTCGGCGTCGTACCAGTGGCCGCTGCGGGACTTCAGCGCCGACTCCAGCCAGGTGAGCTGCGCCGTTCCCAGGGAACCGTCGGCGAAACCGGCCGGGTTGGTGGTGTCCAGGCTGATGCCGGTCACGCCGTCCGCCATGGGGAAGGTGTAGTACAGCCGCCCGCTGTCGGCCGCCGACGCGGTGAAGCCGTGGCCCACCGGGCCGGGGCCGGTGTACTTCGGGTTCAGGTGGGCCGCCGCGAACTCCTTCGGCGTGAACGGGGCGCGCCGCGGGTCGGGGGTCACGCGGCGGACCGGTCCGCCGTTCTCCAGCAGATGCGCGAGCCGGGCGATGGCGTCCGCGGGATTCTTCCGCAGCGCTTCGGCCAGCCGGGCCGCCTCGGCGTTGTCGCAGCCCTCCAGCTTGCGGTCGCCGGTGTAGAGGGAGCGGAGCAGACCGAGGTCCGGGAGGGTTCCCTCGATGCTGTCGTCGTGGTTGCCGACCGTCGAGTACCACGGGGCGCGCAGCCCCGGCGCGGTGAACGAGCCGCCCGCGGCGGACAGGAAGCGGGGGACCTCGGGGAAGCCCCGGGCCTTGTAGGAGTCCCGGAAGGACGACTCCGGGTGCCAGAACTCCGCGTTGCCCGAGTTCTGCACGCCCTCGTAGCGCCTGGGGTCACCGCTGTTGGGGGTGACGGAGCCGCCGCTCATGACGGAGAGGTACCAGTCGAGTTCGATCAGCTCGTGGTTGTCGGTGTTGTCGCCGGTCGCCATGACCAGGGAGAACGGCCGCCCCGTCCACGGGCCGCCCGCCAGCGAGTTCACCCGCTCCACGAGCGAGGAGGCGCCCCGGACGGTCAGCACCTCCTGGGGGCGGTGCGCGCTGTCGTTGTACGGGGCGAGGAACTCGAACCGCACCGGCGACTCGGTGTCGGCCAGGTGCAGATCGGTGAACTGCACGAAGGAGGCCAGCGCGGTGCGCCGGTCGTCGCGCGCCGCGGCCGCCGGGGCGAGGTCGGTGCGGACGACGAGGGGCCAGCCCGGCCCGGAACGCAGGCGCTTGTACGGGCCGCTGCCCGTGGGCGTGGCCACCTGCTCCAGGGTGGTGCCGCCGATGCGGACGGCTCGCGCCGCCGAGGCGGCCACCGCGCGGTCACGCGCCGCCGCGCTCGCGAACCGGCCGTCGGCCAGCGCGAGCGCCGCACCGGCCGCCGCGGCCGAAGCTCCGGTGAAGAACTGCCGTCTGCTGTATGCGGACATGCCGCGCACCCCTGACTCCGTCGTTCCAGCCCCGTACTTACCGGCTGGTAATCGTCGCCCGTCAGGATGCCGTTAGGGAGGGGGTGTTCGGTGAACGAACGGCGAAGGAAAAGTGTCCAGATGTCGGGTGTCCTCGCGCCGGACGGGGGCACGGGACTCCGGGCACGGCGCCGTCGCCGCTTGCGGGCCGGTTTGCTGCCTGCGGCGGGGGCGGGCTCCCTGCGGGGGCGTGTCCCGGATATCGGCTGCGGGTCGTCTTGCCGCCTGCGGCGGGGGCGGCCTGCGGCCGCGTCCTCAAACGCCGGACGGGCTGATTTTGCTGGCGTAGTCCGCAACCTGCGGTCCGCAAGCCTGCGGGCCGCAGGACAAGAACCACGGTCCGCAAATCCAGCCCGTCCGGCGTTTGAGGACAACGCGGCGAAGCCGTGTTGCGGGGCCCGGGGCGTCAGCCCCGGGACC
>NZ_JBSFWT010000065.1:0-42316 GCF_053594975.1 Streptomyces sp. NPDC002537 | reverse complement strand
CCGGCTTGTCGAGCCAGCGGTAGCGGGCTGTCTGGCGAGCTTGAGCACCCGGCACGTCACCGTGATGGGCGCCCCGTCCACGGCCAGCTCTTTCGGGCCGGGGGCGTACCGAGTATCCAACGCCGGGACACCACTGCCACAAGAGCCGCTATTCCGCCACCCGGCGGACCGCCCGTACCGCAAAAGTTGCCGGACAAAACCTGATATGTAGCATTTTCGATGTGTGCATAGCGGCAGGCCCGCTGGACTGGTCCCTGGTGAGCGGATGGATTCCGCTCACCCTCCTTGTCGTGGGCCTGTGCTCCCTGGTGGCCCTGTTCTGCTCCCGCCGACGCACCTGGTGGACCCGCTGGGGCCCGGCCGCCGTCCTGCTGGCCGCCCTGCTCACCTGGCTGCTGCGGACCGCCGTCGACGACTGGCTGCAACCCTTCCCCGACCCCCTGCCCACCGACGTGGTGATCTGGGTCGGCGTCGCCGTGCTCGGCGTCTGCCTCGCCGTCCTCCGCATGCCCACCCTCCGCTGGAAGGGCCGGGCCGGCGCCGCCCTGGCGGGCCTGCTCGTCGTGCTGCTCGGCGCCTCCGAGGTCAACAAGCACTTCGACCAGTACCCCACGCCCCGCACCGCCCTCAACTCCTGGCTCACCAGGACGACCCGCCTCACCGAGGCCACCGGAGGCACCGAACCCGCCCTGAAGGTGCCGAGCGGCAAGACGATCGCCGACGTCTGGCACCCCCCGCCCGGCCTGCCCAAGGACGGCACACTCTCCAGGACCGCCATCCCCGGCACCGTCTCCGGCTTCCACGCCCGCAACGGCTACGTCTACCTGCCGCCCGCCTACCGCACCACCCCGCGCCCCCTGCTCCCCGTGATCGTCCTCATGGCCGGCCAGCCCGGATCGCCCGACGACTGGATCAACTCCGGACGGCTCGTCGACATGATGAACGCCTTCGCCGCCGACCACCGCGGACTGGCCCCCGTGGTCGTCGTCGTGGACCCCCTCGGCTCCCAGTTCGCCAACACCCTCTGCCTGGACTCCCGGCTCGGCAACGTCCAGACCTACCTGGCCACCGACGTCCCCGACTGGATCCGCGGCCACCTCCAGGTCGCCACCGCCCGCACCTCCTGGATCGTCTCCGGCATCTCCTTCGGCGGCACCTGTTCCCTCCAACTCGGCGTCAACGCCCCCCAGGTCTACGGCGTCGTCAACGACATCTCCGGCCAGGAGGCCCCCACCCTCGGCAGCCCCAAGAAGACCGTCGACAAGGCCTTCGGCGGCGACACCGCGGCCTTCGCCAAGGTCAACCCGCTCGACGTGCTCGCCCGGCAGCGCTTCCCCGACACCAAGGCCGCGTTCGTCGCGGGCAGCGACGACACCACCTACCGGCCCCAGCAGCGCACGGTCTACGAAGCGGCCGTCAAGGCCGGCATGCGCGCCGAATGGGTCCTGCTCCCCGGCGGCCACAGCTGGCAGGTCTGGCGCCCCGGCCTCGAACGCCAACTGCCCTGGCTGGCCCGGCAGACGGGGCTGATCCCATGACGGACACCACCACACCCCCCGCGGCGCCCGTCCCCGGCGACAGCGCCCACCCCTGGCGCACCACCCTCGACCGGCTGCTCGCACCCGTCCGCCACGCCCCCTTCACCCTCGGCTTCCTCGCCGTCCTGTGGATCGTCGGCGCCGTCACCCACAGCCTCGGCAGCGGCCCCAGCACACGCCGTATGGAGCACATCGCCGTCGGCGTCCCCGCCCTCGCCGAAGGCCGCTGGTGGACCCCCGCCACCTCCCTCCTCTGGTGCCCCGGCCTCGGCGGCTACATCGGCTCCACCCTCGTCGTCCTGCTCCTCGTCACCCCCGCAGAACGGCGCCTCGGCGTCGCCCGCACCGCCGCCGCGCTCCTCGGCGGGCAGATCCTCGGCACCCTCCTCGGCGTCGGCGTCGTCAAGCTCGGCTCCCTCGCGGGGGAGTGGTGGCTCGACGAACTCTCCGGCGACCTCGCCGTCTCCCCGAGCGTCGGCGCCCTCGCCGTCGGCGGCGTCCTCAGCTACCGCCTCACCGCCCTCTGGCGCCGCCGCACCCGCCTCGGCATCACCGCCTTCGCCCTCGTCATGGCCCTCTACATCGGCCACCTCCAAGGCGTGCTGCGCCTCGGCGGCGCCGTCGTCGGCCTCGCCATGGGCGCCCTGCTCCACCCGCGCGGACGCACCTGGCGGATCCGCCACTCCTCCCACACCGAGGCCAGGGTCCTCGTCGCCCTCGTCGTCGCCGCGGCCGCCATCGGCCCCATGGCCGCCATCCTCTACCGCGACGCCTACGGCCCCTTCAACTCCTTCCAGCTCTACGTCGCCGTCCAGCCCACCGACCAGGAAGTCACCGACGCCTGCGCCGCCTCCACGGCCGACTGCCACTACGTGCACGCCCTACGGGGCTTCTACGACTCACCTGCCACCGTCATGGCCGTCCTCGTACCCGCCCTGATGCTCGTCCTCGCCGAGGGCCTCCGCCGTGGCCTCCGGCTCGCCTGGTGGCTCGCCGTGCTCGTCCACCTGGCCTGGATGGCCCTCTTCTCCTACTGGCTGCACGACTTCCTGGCCCACCCCGCGGGATGGGCCGCACCCGCCGAACGCTCCACCTACGCCCAGGCCTTCGCGGAACAGATGCTGCTGCCCGTCCTCGTCCTGCTCCTGCTCGTCGTCACCCGCGCCCGCTTCGACCTGCGCCTGCCCCGCTCGACGACCCACCGCCTCACGGCCGTCGTCGGCGGCGCCCTGCTGCTGGCCTGCGCCGTCTACATCGGCATCGGCTACGCCGTACGCGACCAGTACGACCCCGAGGCCACCCCCGTACGGCTCCTCCAGGGGCTCGCCCCGGAATTCCTGCCGCCCACCCTCATCGACGTCTTCACCGACTGGCCGGTCCCGGTCGGCGGCACCGCCCAGGCCCTCTTCCACTACTGCGGCCTGTTCTTCTGGCTCATCACCCTGATCGCGCTGCTCGTCACCTTCCGGCGGCCCCGCCTGCACACCGACGCCGACGCCGCCGTGCGCGCCCGCGAGATCCTCGTCGCCCACGGCGGTTCCACACTGGGCTTCCTGAGTACGTGGGACGGGAACTACTACTGGTTCGACGAGGGCGAGCGGGCCGCCGTCGCCTACCGGGTGATCGCCACGGTCGCCCTCACCACCGGTGAGCCCTTCGGCGCGCCGGACGCGAGGGCGGCCGCGGTCGCGGGCTTCGCCCGCCACTGCGACGAACACGGCTGGACGCCCTGCTTCTACAGCATCGGCGCCGAGGCCCGCGAGGCGGCGGAACGCCTCGGCTGGCGGTCGGTCCAGGTCGCCGAGGACACCGTCGTACCCCTGCCCGGCCTGGCCTTCACGGGAAAGAAATGGCAGGACGTCCGGACCGCCCTCAACAAGGCCAAGAAGGAGGGCATCACCGCCGAGTGGTGGACCTACCCCGACGCTCCCGTCGCGCTCACCGACCAGGTGCACTCGATCTCCGAGGAATGGGTCGCCGACAAGGGCCTGCCGGAGATGGGCTTCACTCTCGGCGGCCTGGACGAACTCGACGACCCGGCCGTACGCTGTCTCCTCGCCGTGGACGCCGACCGTACGGTGCACGGGATCACCAGCTGGATGCCGGTCCACGAAAACGGCCGACCGGTGGGCTGGACCCTGGACTTCATGCGCCGCCGGGCCGGCGGATTCCGCGGCTCGATGGAATTCCTCATCGCCTCCGCGGCCCTCGGCTTCCAGGAAGAGGGCGCCCGCTTCCTCAGCCTCTCCGGAGCCCCCCTCGCCCGCAAGGCCACCGCGGAACCCCCGGCGGCCCTCCAACGCATGCTCGACTACGCCGGCAAGGTCCTCGAACCGGTCTACGGCTTCCGCTCCCTCCTCAACTTCAAGGCGAAGTTCCAGCCGCAGTACCACCCCCTCTACATGTCCTACCCGGACCCGGCGGCCCTGCCGGCCATCACCCGAGCGATCGCCAAGGCGTACCTGCCGCATATGACGGCGACTCAGGGAGTACGGCTGATGCGGCAGTTCTCGGGGTGAACGGGGGAGGGGGGACTCGGCGGCCGGGGGCACGGTGGGACAGGGCCGCAGCGGTACGAACACCGCGTTCTGGAATTACAACGCCACGGGCTGCTGACCCGACCCTGAGCATTGCGTGGGGGGATCGCCCCGCGCCCCGGGCACTGGCAATAAGGATCACGTCAGAACTGGCAGGCCAATGGCCAGATTTGATCACTACTGGTGATCGGGTCGGAACCCTAGGGTGAGGGTGTGGTCCGCGGTGTGCGGGATGCGAGCAGAGAGGGATGTACGAGGGTGACGGTCAAGATCTTCGAAGGCAGTGGCGTCGAGGCGTGCCCTAAGGGCTGGTACGCGCTCTACGAGCACGAGGACTTCAACGCCAAGGAAGGCGGGCGGGTCCTGCTCTCCGACCAGACGCTCGGGGACCTGGGGGCCTTCGGGTTCGACGGCCGGGTCCTGTCGGTGGTGAACCACGCCGAGCAGAGCGTCGCCCTCCATGTCGAGCCCGACTCCAAGGGCTTCGCCGCCCAGGTGGGCCCGCGGGGCGAGCTCCGGTCCATTGCCGACAAGGACACACGGGAGATCGACGGCCTCGGAAGCCCGGTGGGCGAGTCCCGCAACAAGCTGGGCCCGGCGCTGAAGAACCGGACGGCCTCCATACGCATCTTCCCGCTCGGCTCCGACGCCGCACAGGTGATCCGCAAGCTGCCCGTCGAGGAGGGCACGTACATCCTCACCAACACCGGCAGCGGCAAGGTGCTGGACGTGCTGGGCGACGAGAAGGAAAACGGGGCGAACGTCGGCCAGTACACTCGTCACGGCGGTCCGAACCAGCAATGGACGCTCACGGCCGTGCGGCGCGACTACTCGCGCAACAACCCGGTGTACAACGTCACCGGCGAGTACGAAATCGCCTCCAAGGCGAGCGGAAAGCTCCTGGAGGTCGCCGGAGGGGCCCTGCAAGACGCCGCGAACATCCAGCAGTGGGACCGTACCGACGCCTCCAGCCAGCGCTGGTGGGTCACCCCGATCGGCGACGGCGTCTTCGTGATCAGCAACATCCACAGCGGCAAGACCGTTGATGTCACCGGAGCTTCCAAGGACAACAGCGCCAACGTCCAGCAGTACACGTTCAACGACACCGTCGCGCAGAAGTGGCGGCTCGAGCGCGTCTGACCACTGCCCGGCCGGCCCTGCGGAGTACTCGGCTCCGCAGGGCCGGTGCGTCAGCTGGTCGACGCAGTGCAGGTCAGGCCGTAAAGGTTCCGGCCGGGATCCCAAGTGTTGTACGCGAGGATGGCCTTGCGCTTGAGCGCCATCTGCGCTGACGGGATGTTCAGGACGTATGAAGCGCCTTTCGCCCGATCCGCCTCCGAGCGCTGCTTGTACGCGTAGATGTGGTTGAAGCGCACGTCCGTGAGTTCACCGCTCTGCATGAGCCGGTACGCGGCGTCACTGCACGCTTTGTGGGTGGCGGTGACATCAAGCCATCCAGCCGAGAACTTGTGCGAGGCGCCGGGATACGCGGCCGCTCACGTTTCACTCACGTTCCGCTGACGTCTGAGGGGTGTGTGATGTGCGGGTCCGAGCCCGCCACCGACGCATCACCGGCCCCGGGGGCCGGATGCCGTCAAGCACCTGAGAACATAGCCATCGGGCGAATCAGTGATTGGCGCTCAGTCCGGAAGACCGCATGGAGACAAGAGTTGCACCCTGAGTCCCAGCAGGCCGTCGAGATCAGGCTCTGCCTTCACTACGGCACAATCCAAATCGCATGCGTAGCGTTCGACCGACAGCCCGACGACGACGGCATCGTAAGCCTCCAAGGCCCGGCCCTGGAGCTCACAAGCCATGACGCGAGCGGCTACCCACTGCTGCGGCTGGAACGCCTCACGGCACCGCCCCGTTCGGTGCCACCGGGATCTTGGGGCTACCAACGCGCCCTTGACGGAATGATGATCTCCGATCCGCCCATCAAGGTACTGAGCCTCACGGGACCAGTAGAGGGTGAACTGGACCTGCCTGCAGGGACGTACAGCCTGCGCGTCCTGCGGGGCTCCAACCCCTCTTACGAAGAACCATCGGACGAGCCGGACGAGTTCATCGACGACGACTTCGACGAAGACGCTCTTCCTGGCGAGCCCGAAGAGCACTGGCTCGTTCAAATCTGGCCCGCCACAGGCGAGCCCGCAGCGTAAGTTCAGCGCTTGTGCAGGAGCGACCGCCGCTCGGCACCAGGGAGGCCTCCGTGTCCAGAACGCCACAGCAGATCTTCGAGAGCTACGTCTACGCCGGTGCCATGACCCGGAATGCTGATGCCCTTGCCGAGAGTTTCACCGAGGACGGAGTCTTCGAGGCACCGCTCATGCCTGTCGGCGCCACCTTCCCCAGGCGGCTGGTGGGTCGTGAGGAGATCCGTAGCGCGATGGCGGCGTACTACGGGCAACAGGCGGAGGACGACCGCTCGCCGAACCTTGAGAAGTCCGGGTACGTACTGCACACCACCTCCAGCCCCGACGTGTTCATCGCTGAAATCGATACGGTTTTCGACGGGGACGGAGAGGACGTGGTGGTCTCGCTGGTGCAGATCTTCCGCATCCGTGACGGGAAGATCGCCCGGCTGCGTGACTACTTCGCGCCACAGCTGACGAGTTGAGCGCGGCTGTCGCTGGGAGCGGTCGCTCAGACCGCGAACCACACCCGTTCGATGCGCTCCTCGCCCACCTCGTAGATGGCCATGGCGGTGCGGACCTGGTCGCCCAGGAAGCCGGTGACCCGCTCCTGGTCGATCACGATGCGCCCATGCGTCACCCGCGAGACCAGTTCCGCGTGCAGGTCCGGGCTGGACGCGAACAGCTTGCCGTAGCGCTCGCGGAACGCGGGGCCCGAGCGGTCGGTGAGGGCCTCGCCCGAGGGGAAGGCGTACACCGGCACGTCCTCGGCGTAGAAGTCGAGGAAACGCTCCAGGTCACCCGCGTTGTATGCGGCGAGCTGGCCGTCGACGATCTCCTCCGGAGACATGAGAACCCCTTTCTGGGTGCGAGATCAAGTGCGAGATCAAGTTCGGACCGTCCTCAGCTGCTGGCGTGCGGGGAGAGCGCGGTGAACCAGAGGAGGGCGACGGTGGCGACACCCATGATGGGGGTGAGTATCTCCGTTTCCAGCTTGTTGCCGCTGTGCTTGATCACCACGATCTCGTAGCGGGTCTTGTGGGGCCAGAGCCAGGGGGCGCCCCGCTTGGTGATGGAGTCGCCGAGCAGGTGTGCCACGCAGCCGAGGCCGATGGCGTAGGGGAGCCAGCCCGGTGCCGAGGGGATGAACTTGGCGATCACCGCCGTGCCGATGCCGGCCATCGCCACGATGGTGCCCCAGGCGTGGAAGCCGTGTCCGGGCGGGCAGATGTTGAGCGCCCGCACTGCGAGGGCCAGCAGGAAGAACGTCATGCCCAGGGTGAACGGCCTGCCGAGGTACGTCACTCCGGCCCAGCTGCCGAGGGTCATGAAGGCCACGAACAGCAGCGAGTGCGTGGCGTGGCGGTGTCCGCCGGAGGCCCATGCTACGAAGCGGCACAGCGCCTTGGACACCGGTCCGAGGAAGTTGGCTATGGTGCCGTCGTGGTGGTCCAGGTCGGGCAGCAGCGCGGCGCCGGCGCAGAGCACCGTGCCCATCAGGATCTCCTGCGGCGCCAGGTGAGCGTCCATCACCAAGGGCGGCAGGTAGGGGGCGGTGCCTGCGAAGAGCAGTGCACCGCTCACGGCATGTGAGTGGCCCATCATCGCGTGTGTGATCTCTCCGTGTCGGCGCCACGACGGTGGCGCGCTCCAAACCCGGCAGACGCTACCAGCAAGATCCGGATGAGCATGTCAACGCGGGCTTCTTCGTGAGCCGCTGCTGCTTCGCGAGCCGCTGTCACGACGTCAGCCAGCCTTGCCGCGCGCCGCCGCCTGCGGAGGCAAGCCGACTCGTTACGCGCCCGGAGGGCGCGCCGCGTCCGCGATCAGTTTCAGCGCGAGGTCGCGGATCTCGGGACCGGCCTTCTCCGGGCTGCCGCTGTCGAAGGGCGGCCGGGGGTCGTACTCCACCGCGAGCTGCATCGCGCGGGCATTCGCCGCGCGCAAGTCCGCACACCCGGCCACCACCGCTGTACACCGGAGGGCCGGCCGACAACTCCCGGGCCGCGCCCCGGCTCACCCGTGGCCTCGAACGCCCTCGCGGTACGGCCCGTATCGCCGCTGGCCACGCACCGCGATGTCCCTCATTCTCCGAATATGGGGGACATCGACGAATCGCCGTTGTGCCGGCAATGCCTCGCCGCCGGTGGCGGTGTCCGGGACCGGGGGCTGCCCTTCGGGGCCGTCTGCGACAAGTGCTTCGTCGAGGTCGAGGCCGCCGCCGACGCCGAACAGGCCCTGCGCGAGGGGGCGACCGCCGCGGGGCCGCCCGCGGAACCCGTCTGTCCCGGGTGCGGGTGCGTACAGGACCGCTTCCCCACCGGCTACGGGTACTGGGTCCTCCTCGAACGGCTCGTCCCGCTGCGCGTCGGCGAAGTCCCGGCGGGGGAGCGCTGGTTCATCGGCCGCGACGGGCGGGCCGTCAACAGGGACGCCGACGGAGACGCCGACGGGGCCGGGCTCCGGACGGCCGACTCCCCGTGCCGGTTCCGTCACGACCTGGTGTGCGGCAACGACCCCCGGCCCGACGGCGGCCTGCCCGAGGTCTTCGCCCGGATCCGGCGGCTCAACCGGCTCAAGGGAGGGTCAGGATACGAGGGCCCTCCTCGGTGATGGCCACCGTGTGCTCGATGTGGGCGGCGCGGCTGCCGTCGACCGTACGGAGGGTCCAGCCGTCCGGGTCGGTGCGGTAGGCGTCGCCGCCGCCCGCCATCAGCATCGGCTCGATCGCCAGGACCAGCCCGTGCCGGAGCGGCAGACCGCGGCCCGGACGGCCCCTGTTCGGCACGGGCGGGTCCTCGTGCATCTGCCGGCCGATGCCGTGGCCGC
The DNA here is from genome assembly GCF_053594975.1 of Streptomyces sp. NPDC002537. Taxonomy (NCBI): domain Bacteria; kingdom Bacillati; phylum Actinomycetota; class Actinomycetes; order Kitasatosporales; family Streptomycetaceae; genus Streptomyces; species Streptomyces sp. NPDC002537. Next base: position 33,277 of record NZ_JBSFWT010000065.1, on the reverse strand, counting down.
CGAAGTCGGCCGGCATGCCGCACCGCGCCGCGCGGGCCACCGCGCCGATGGCGTGGGCGATGTCACCGATACGGTTCCCGACGGTGGCCGCCGCGATGCCCGCGTCCAGCGCCCGCCGCGTGGCGTCGATCAGCCCCGTGTCGGCGGGGCGGGCGGTGCCGACGGTGAAGCTGATGGCGGAGTCGCCGGTCCAGCCGTCGAGTCGGGCACCGCAGTCGATGCTGACCAGGTCGCCGTCGCGCAAGCGGTAGTCGCCGGGTATGCCGTGGACGACGGCGTCGTTGACCGAGGCGCAGATCACCGCGGGGAAGGGGACGGGGGCGAACGAGGGCCGGTAGCCGAGGAAGGGCGAGGCCGCCCCGGCCGCGCTCAACACCGCACGGGCCGCCTCGTCCAGCTCGCGCAGGCGCACCCCCACCCCCGCCGCCTCGCGTACGGCGGCCAGCGCGTGGGCCACGACGCGCCCCGCTTCGCGCATCGCGTCCAGCGCCGCGTCCGACTTGATCTCGACCATGATGCGATGACCCCCTGTGCCGTCGACCTGTGCCGTCGACATCGTGTTGTCGACCTGTGCCGTCGACTGGAACCAATTCTTATACCGGTATTAGTATCACGGTCATGGTGAGAACTCCTTTGACTCCCTGGGAGCGCCGACGCGGCGAGGCCTTCGGGCTGTTGCTCCGTCAGGCCCGCGGCGAGCGAAGCATGGTGGAGATCGCGGCCGCGGCGGGCGTCTCCGCCGAGACGCTGCGCAAGATCGAGACCGGCCGTGCGCCGACCCCCGCCTTCTTCACCGTGGCGGCACTGGCGTCCGCGCTGGGGCTGTCCATGGACGAACTGGCCGCGGCGTCCGTGGCGGACATCGACCCGGAGGCGCCACTCGCCGCCGCGGGGTGACCGCCGCCACCGGAACCCTCTCGGACATCTCCCTGACCGATCGGTTAGATTGCTAACCGATCGGTCAGTCATGGGTTCATGACCCGTCGTGGGTCCATGACGGACGAACACTGACGAGAGGCGGAAGCATGGAGCGCACGACGTGCTGCATCGTGGGGGGCGGACCGGCGGGCATGATGCTCGGTCTGCTGCTTGCCAGGGCCGGCATCGAAGTGACCGTCCTGGAGAAGCACGGGGACTTCCTGCGGGACTTCCGGGGGGACACCGTCCACCCCTCGACCCTGCAGCTCCTGGACGAACTCGGGCTCGGCGAACGGTTTGCGAAGCTCCCCTTCCCCAAGATGGAGGAGATGCGGATGGAGATCGGCGGTACCACCGTCGTCGCGGCCGACCTCCGCCGCATCCCCGGAAAGCACAAGTACATGGCGATGGTCCCGCAGTGGGACTTCCTCGACCTCCTCGCGTCCGCCGCCGCGGCCGAACCGTCCTTCACCCTGCGGATGCGCACCTCCGTCACCGGCCTGCGCACCGAAGGCGGCCGGGTCACCGGCGTCCACTACGTCGACGAACACGGCGACACCGGCGAGCTCGCCGCCGACCTGACGGTCGCCTGCGACGGCCGCGACTCCCTCGTGCGGCGGGAGGCCGGGCTCCGCCCCGAGGAGTTCGAAGTCCCCATGGACGTGTGGCAGGTGAAGGTCGACGGACCGCGCGGCGGACTCCGGGACGGCCGGGTCCTCGCCCGCTTCGGTGACCGCCAGGCGGCCGTCACCATGGACCGCGGCACGTACTACCAGACCTCCTACCTGATCAGGAAGGGCAGCGACAAGGAGCTGCGGGCCAACGGCATCCAGTGGTTCCGCGACCGCCTCGGTGACCTGTGCGGCTGGGACCGCCGGGTGACGGACGGCATCGGCTCCTGGGACGACGTCAAACTGCTGGAGGTCTCCATGGGCCGGCTGCGCCGGTGGTACCGGAACGGCCTGCTCTGCATCGGGGACGCGGCCCACACCATGTCCCCGGTCGGCGGCGTCGGTGTCAACCTCGCGATCCAGGACGCCGTCGCGGCAGCCCGTATCCTCGCCGGGCCCCTGCGCGACGGCTCCGTCTGCGTGCACGACCTGGAGCGCGTACAGAAGCGGCGCTGGCTGCCCATGGCCGTCGTGCAGAAGTCGCAGCTGGGCGAACACGTCATGCTCCGCATGGCCCTTGAGGGCACGCTCTCCGCGGAGACCATGCCGACGCCGCTGCGGCTGCTCCGGAAGGTGCCGCCCCTGCGTACCGTCACCGCCTACCTCGGCGGCGTCGGCATACGGCCGGAGCACGCGCCCGACTTCGCGCGGGCGTGACTCCGTGATTGCGTAGCCGGCCGGTCGACTGGTCAGTCGGTCGGTTCAGTCGACGCGGCGGATGGCGGCCAGCGTGAACGTCTCCAGCTCGTCCGCCGCCGCGTCGAGGTCGAACTCCGGGTGGGCGAGCCAGTGCGAGATCACACCGTCGATCGCGCCGCCGACCGCCAGGGCCACGGCATCGGGGTCGAACCGCCGCAGCTGGCCCGCCTCCTGCCCCGCGGCCAGGAGGCGGGCCAGCGCCTGCCGACGGCCGTGCGTGTCGTGCGACCCCGGCGACTTCAGCCGGGTGCCGCCCTCGTCGTCGAGCAGCATCTCGGTGATCACCCGCACATGACGGCGGTTGGCCTGCTGGTACGACACCATCGCGCGCACGTACGCGACGACCGCGGCGAGCGGGTCGGACGCGCTCCGCACCCGCTCGTCGACGTACGAGGTGAACTGCTCCAGCACCTGGGCCAGCGCGGTCCGGGTGAGGTTGTCCTTCGAGGAGAAGTGGTAGAGGACGGCCGCCTTGGAGATGCCCGCCGCCCCGGCGATCGCCGACAGGGAGGTCGCCGGATAACCCCGCGTGGAGATCAGGTCGATCGTGCACTCGACGATCTGCTGACGACGGGCTCGCTCCCGGAACGTCTCTGGAGCGGGGCTCCGGGGCGGGGTCATCGGCAGGCCCTTACCTTTCTCGCACGGCGGTCGCCCCCGACCGTACACCGTCCTCCGCGCGCCGCCCCTCCCTCCGGCCGGGGCCCTCAGAAGGCGATGCGCAGCTGGCCCTGGCCGGTCGCGGCCGTCACACCCCCCGCCGCGCAATCGGTGGGCAGCGTGGCCGGGAGCAGGCTCACGTCCCGCGTCACCTCCGCGCCTTCCGCGAACCCCTTGACGACGTGCCCCGTGAGGTGGACCACGTGCCCGCCGCCGACCCGCAGGGCCGACCCCGCGTACGAGATCTCCGACTCCCGGCCGTCGGCGAAGCGCACCCGCTCCTGCGCCCGGGGCGAGTCCACCGCGAGACAGGACGCCCCCGGCGCGACACCTTCGGTGCGCCCGGCGGCGGACACCGTCCCGCCCGGCCGCCCCGAGCAGGTGTACGCGCTCGTCGCGCGGAGAACCGTCGGCTGCGGCACGAGGGTCAGCCCCGGGTCGTACGTCGTGTTCTCCTGCCCCGCGCAGACGATCAGCCCCGCCGCCTGCGTCGCCGGAGCGCAGACGAACGACGAAGCGGCCAACACCGCGGAACACAACGCGACCACCACACCGCGACCACCGAACATGGACATCCTTCCGACCGGTCCCCTGCGCGCCATGCGTGACGCGCGGTCCGTCCCTACCCGCCGGGCACCGCCGATCCGCGCCGCTCTCCCCGCCGCCCGCAGCACGCCCGCACCGGTACGCCGCCGCACACGCACCCCCGCGCACGGCCGAAAACGCACCACCCCATGGCGCGAGCCGGCCCCGGACGTGCTCAAGTAGCCCTGCGGGGACTGTTCGAGGGGAGTAACCGGTGGTCACGGTGGGTTTGCTCGCGGAGATCCCGGGCCTGACGCTGAGGTTCGGGCCGGGGTCGCGGGAGCGCGGAGCACGCCGCACGGTCACGGGCGCCGTGACCGTGGCACAAGGGGAATGGCCGGCCGCCACCGGCCGTCAGGGCGGCCTCGCCGGACTGCTCGTCCGCGTACCGGCCGACGCGGACTGGGCGCGGGACCGGCGGACGGCGGAACTCCACCTGGCCCGGCTGGCGGTGGACGGGCCCGCGGCCCTGGTCGTCCCGGCCTCGTCCGGGCCGCCCGGGGCACTCGTCGAGGCCACGGCCCGGCTGGGGATACCGCTGCTGACGATGGACGACGCGATCCCCTGGCAGCGCGTCCAGCGCGCCATCGACGACGAGCAACTGCGCCAGGCCCGCGGCCGCTCGGCCAGGCTGGCGGAACTCCTGGAGTTCGCCAGGGCGGGCACGCACGACACCCGCACCGCGGTGCGCCGCCTGACGGCCTGGCTCGGCGACGCCGTCGACGGCGCGGTGACCCTGACGGGCCGGGACGGCGTACGGCCGACGGGCGCCGTCCTCCCCGTGCGGGCCGCCCGGGAACTGATCGCCGACGTGGCCGGCGGCAGACTGCACGCGGCGGCCGTCGAGGAGGAACACACGCACCTGCGACTGGTGGCGGTGGGGCGGCGCAGCCCGCACCCGGTGCTCGTCGTGGCGCGGGACCGTCCGTTCGACGAGCAGGCCACCGAACTGGTCGGCCACGCCGCCGACGTCCTGGCGCTGCTGATCCGGGCGCGCGACGCCGAGGAGCACCGCCGCAGGTCGGAGGAGGCCGTCTCCGCGCTGCGGCTGGCCGTGCTCCAACTGCTGATGGGCGGCGACGTGACCCTGGCCCAGCGCACCGCGGGCGGCCTGCACCCCGGGCTGCTCGACGCCGAGTCGGCGGACGTCTACATCCTGGAGGCCCCGGAGGAACAGCGGGACGCCCTGGCGCACGAGTGCGACGCGGCCGTCGACGGCCGTGCCCTGCTGGTGCGTTGCCCGGCGTACGAACGGCACCTCATCGCCGTCGTGCCGCTGACGGGACGGGCGGTGGCGCACGACGAGCGGGCGGACGGTGCCGGGCCCGCGCTGCGGCGGATCGTGGCCGCGCGGGAGGGCGTGTTCCTGGGCGGCAGCGGCCGGCACCCGCTGGCCCTGACCTCGGAGGCGTACCGCGAGGCGTCCCGCGCGCTCGCCGTGGCCCGGTTCCGGCCCGACCGGACGGCCGCGTACACCGCCCGGACGCGGCTGACGGAGATCCTGGACCTCGACGGGGCGGGGCGCTGGGCTGCCGACGCGCTGCGGCCGCTGGACTCCCTGCCGCACCACAGCAGGGGCGCGCTGTTCGCGACGCTCGGGCTGGGGCTGGAGTTCACGGCCGTCAACGCCGCCAAGATCCTGGGCGTGAGCCGCAACACCGTACGCGCGCGCATGGACCGCGCCGCCGGACTGCTGCGCGCCGACCTGACCGACGTACGGGCACGGGCCGTGCTCCACCTCGCGCTGCATGTGCGCGGCAACGGCCCGGACGTGCCCGAGCCGGGCGGGGCGGTCCCGCCGGACCGGCTGCTGGCCACCGAGGGGGCCCGCGGCTGGGCGGCGGAGTTCCTGGGCAGGCTGGCCTGTGACGACCGGGAGCTGCACCGCACCGTACGGACGTGGGTCGAGGAGAACACCGGCGTCGAACGGGCGGCCCAACGGCTGGGCCTGCACCCCCAGACCGTACGCGAGCACATCCGCAGCGCCGAACCGCTGCTGGGGCGCCAGCTGTTCACGAGCGGCGGCGATCTCTACGAGGTGGTCCTCGCGCTCGCCGCGGTGGACGGGCTGCAACTCCCGCCGCTGACCGGCCGCGCCACGGGCGGCGCGGTGTGACGGGAAGCGCCCGGGGCGGCCGGAGAACCGTACGGCGCGTCGCCACGTCGCACGGCATCGCGTTCCCGGGCGCCTGCGCACCCCCGGGTGTCCGCGCCGGGCCGCTGTTTCCCCGGCCGGCTCCGGCGCCGCGTGGCTGCGCACACGGCGCCGGAGCCGTGCACCGGTTTCCGGGCCGAAGGGCCCGGTCCCCGTTTTCCCCCGTGATTCCCCCGTGTACCGCCGCCTCGACAGCGGCGATGGAAAGACCGTAAGGCGCGGGCGCCGGGCGGCAATACCTCACGGGTGCACCGTCGCGCGCTCGCCACTGTCACCCGTGCCCAGTGCACCCTTTTGACCTGCGCGGATATCGGCCGGCAAACACCGGGAACACCTGCGCCGCTTTTCGGCGCGCGGAATTCATTGGCGCGGTAACCGGCCGGCTGGGTAGCGTCGGTGCGGTGACGAGCGACATCGGCCGGATGCCTTCCAGCGACCACTGGCGCGACACCAACCGCGCGCGGTGGGAGGAGCGGGTGGCCATCCACACCGGCAGCGACTTCTACGACCTGCCGGGATTCCGGTCCGGGCGGAACGACCTGCGGGGCTTCGAGATCGACGAGGTCGGTGACGTCACCGGCAAGAGTCTGCTGCACCTGCAGTGCCACATCGGCACGGACACCCTCTCGTGGGCCCGCCGCGGTGCCCGGGTGACGGGTCTGGACTTCTCCGCCGAGGCGGTCGCGGCGGCGCGTGAACTGGCCGCCGGAACAGGCCTGGAGGACGCCCGTTTCGTGGAGTCGGATCTGTACGACGCGCCGTCGGCACTGGCGGGGGAGACCTTCGACATCGTCTACACGGGTTTCGGCGCGCTGTGCTGGCTGCCCGACATCGAACGGTGGGCGCGCACGGTGGCCCGGCTGGTGGCGCCGGGCGGCTTCCTCTATCTCGCCGAATTCCATCCGGTGGGCAGCTGCCTCGGCAGCGACGGCAGCACCTGGGCCGAGGACTATTTCGCCGGGGGACCGCTGATGTACGAGGAAACGGGTACGTACACGGACCGGACGGCCGCCACACGCCACAACCGCGCCGTGGAATGGCAGCATCCCATCGGCGAAGTGGTCAGCGCGGTGACCGCCGCGGGGCTGCAGCTGGAATTCCTGCGGGAATACGACTTCTCGCTGTTCGAGCAGGCCGACGACATGGTCAAGGGGGCCGACAGCAGTGGCACCCGCCCGGGGGCGGCGACCGTCTACCGGCTGCCCGCCGGTCGCCCTCGCGTACCGCTGATCTACTCGCTGCGCGCGGCCGGATGAGGCCGGGGCGGCCGGCGGAGCGAGACGCTCCACCGGCCGCCCCGGACCGTCGCGGGACGGGTGTCAGCCGCGGCGCTTCGCCGGGGTCGAGACGGCGCCCGAGCCCTCCGCGAGCTTCCACTCCCGGTGCAGGGCACCCAGCGGAATGGGCTTCTGGAAGATCGGCGTGTCGAAGATCTTCAGCTGGACCTGGAGGGCCCCCGTCAGATCCAGCCCGCCGTAGGCCTTCCACCGGCCCGACGCCGAGGCGCTGCCGTCGGTGGCCGCACTGGCCGTGCCCTCCGCCTCCGCCCGCAGGTACGGGGCGATGTCGGCGGTGACGCCGACGGCGCCGTACAGGCCCACGCTGGCCTCCGCGCCGAGCGCGGCCTTCACCTTGCCCGCGGCCGTGACCGTGGCGCGCGGTGAAGTGGCCTTCATCTCGGACGAGTTGACCGGCGTCCAGCCCGTGCCGTGCCGGTAGCTGCCGCCGACCTTGAAGTCGCCCTTCAGGTCCTGCTTGACGTCGACATCGATCCTGCCGTCGGCGTCCACCTGGAGGTAGCAGGTCAGACCGAGGTTGACCACGACCGGTATCGCGCCCACCTGGATGACGGGCGCGGCGTGCAGCTTGGCGAAGGGCACCCGCAGCGGCTTGCCGCCCGGGGTGGTGCCCGCCGCCTGGCCCTTGAGCTCCCACTGCGACGACCAGTCGCCGGACAGCGCCAGCGACGCGCCGCCCGGTGCGCCGGCGGTGCCGGAGCCCCGGCCGTCGTACGAGAAGTCGACCTCCGGCGCCAGTTGGACGAAGCCGGACGCCGACGCGGCGGCGGACGCCGGGGCGTCCTTGGCCGTCGCGATGGACGTACCGACGTCGATCCGCAGGCTGCCCAGCGGCAACTGCGCGCCCTTCGGGCCGAAGTGGGCGTCGCCGGTCTTCGCCCAGGAGACCTTGGTGCCCTGGACGAGCGGCTCCACCGTCATGGCGGAGGGGTCGACCGGCACCTTGCCGTCGGCCTTGGCGTCGCCGAGCAGCGCGCCGAGGGAGGCCGGGGCCGTGTTGACCTCGGTGCCCTGCTCGGTCTTGCCGAGCACCTCGGTCACCTTGGCCAGCACCCCGTCGGGGGCGCCGGGCGCGGGCGCGCTGGCGATGATGTCGCCGACGGCCACCTTGGTCTCCCGCGGGGCCTCGGCGGAGCCGGAGGGTGCGGGCGACGTCGGGCGGGCGGCGGCGGGCGGCTTCTTCGCGGGCGTACGGGACGTGTCCGAGAGGACGGCCCGCCCGCTCCTGCTGTCGAAGGACGCGACCTTCAGGGAGGACTTCTCCGCCTGACGGCCGCCACCGGACGGGTGGGCCACGGCGCTCGGCGCGGCCGCCCCGTCGGGAGCGGCCTTGACGGCGAGCTGCCGGTCCCCGGCCGCCGCCGCGTCGTCGGCGGCAGCGGCGGGCCCGGCGTCACCGTGGGCGGCGGTGGGCGAGGGGCCGGCGGCCGAACACCCGGCGACGAGCAGGGACGCGGCGGTCAGTGCCGGTAAAGCGACAGCTTTGGCAGTGGTTCTGCGCACGTTGGATCCTCGGGAGCGTGAGGTGGGGGCGGGCCGGAGGGGAAACGACACTTCCGGACCGCGTCACACGGCCCTGCGAGCAGTGATTACTCGCAGGTAATGATCTGCATGATCATGCCACGGGGGTGATCGGCGCCTCACCCCTTCACAGGGCGGGAAACCATGATCTCGATCACAGTCGATCCGGGCGTGTGCCCACCGAGGGGGCGCCGGGCGTGGCAGGGAGCGATTCCGGCCGAGTTGTGGCAACTTTCGTGACCGCTGAACGCGGTTGAGACTGGAAGAGGGGGGAGAGAGAAGGTATCGCCATGGTGGCCACTGCTCACGCTTCCCACGCCAACCACACCCATCGGCACGGCAGCGGGTGCGGGCACGTCGCCGTGCCGCACGGCGACCACGTCGACTACGTCCACGACGGGCATCTGCACAAGGCCCACGAGGACCACGTCGACGAGTGCGAGGTCATGGGACACACCGTCCACGAGAGCCACGACCACGAGCACCGGCCCGGTTGCGGCCATGTCGCGGTGCCGCACGGCGACCACGTGGACTACGTCCACGACGGCCACCGCCACGCGCTGCACGAGGGGCACTGGGACGACCACTGACCCCGGGCCGGTCGGACCCCGGCGGGGGTTCGGCCGGGCGCGGTGGGTCGCTGCACAAGGAAGGTGGCGGCGTACACGGCGGTGAACTCCCCCGCGTCGACGGAGAAGTTCACGCCCGACCACAGGGCGGGCGGCCGCCCATGCGGACGGCGGCGTCGTGGAGGACGAGCATCGGGCCGTCCGCGCGGGACTCCGTAGAGCGTTGCCATGTTCTGACGGAGTGCGCCCGCACGTCGCCCTGGGCGGACATCGTCAGGAACTGCTGGAGGCGACCATGGCCAACGTGCCGCCGATGCCGTTGCCGATGGTGTCGATGCCGACCTTGGCCGGAATCGACCACTCGCCTTGGCTGTCGCGGATTCTCGGGACGTTGAGGAACTCCGAGAGCGCGGTGGTGAGGATGAGGACGGACCCCGCCAGCGCCCAGCCCTTCAGCTGGTTGTCGACGGCCTGATAGATCATGTAGCCGAGGCTGCCGAGTCCGAGCACCGTCAGGATGACGGGGCCCGCTGTCTGAGCGAACTCCTTGATCCTTTCGTTCTTGACGAATGCCCACATCCCGATGCCGACGACCGCCGCGGCGACGGTACCGGCGAAGAGGATCCAGCCCAGGATCGCCTTGAGCCCCTTCCAGCCCAGCCCGGCGTTCGACAGCCCGGCGATGATCGCCGCGAGGGTCAGGCCCACCGCGGTGAGCCAGTCCGGAGCCTCCTCGCCCAGGATGTCCGCCGTGGTGGCCGTCATGACGTTCATCGCCTGGAGCAGGCCGCTGACCATGAGGCAGGTCCGGACGGCCCCGAACTCCTCCTCGGCGTTCGCGCCCGCGGCGGGCGGCTGAGGCAGGGAGCCGTGCGGGAAGGGCTGGTCGTCGGCTCCGTACAGGAGCTTGTAGGCGATGGTGACCGGAAGCGCGGCCAGCAGGGCGAGGAGCCCCCCGAAGGTCAGCCTGTCGCCGGAGTGGCCCGCCAGAGTGGCGAGCCAGTCCCAGAGTTTGTTGAGGGGTCCCAGGTGCAACTCGGTGTCGAGCATGCTCCGGAACGCCTGGAGGCCGTTCTCCACCAGGCGCTCGATCTCGGAGACGAGTGCGGCGGCGAGGTCGAGCCCCACATCGACGACCCCTTCGCTCGCGATGGCGAATTCCCCTAGGGAGGCATCGGGGTTCTTCAGCAGATCGCCGACCGCCCGTGCGTACGCCACACCCGAGTCCCCCAGTCTGGCGACGGACTGCTCCACCCAGGCGGCCAGCGAATCGGGCACCTCGTAGCCCTCGGCGCCGCCGTCGCCCGTGAACAGCGGCATGGACTGCGCCTGCACCTTGTCCATCAGCCAGTTCCGGTGCACGTCGTGCCCGGAGGCCGCACCGGCCACCCCGGAGTGGGAGTCGGGCACCCTCGGCACCAGGGGACGGCCGCCGTGCTGCTTCGCGAACTGCTGGATGCACGTGTGCAGGTCCCGCTTCCCCTGGTCGATCCACTGGCGCGCGTCCCGGGCGACTTCCTTGGCCGCGTTCCGCAGCAGGGGCCCGGCGGAATCCATGGCCTGCTCGAAGGCCTTCTTGGTGTTCCAGATGTCGCGGAAGCTGAAGAGCGCCTTCAGCCACTCGATGATCTTCTCGATGGCGGCGCCGATGGCCTTGAGGACCTGCACGATGAAGTGCGCGACCTGCTCCAGCGCGTGCAGGCCGAGTTTGATGCCTTTGATCACGACCTTGCCGATCCGCACCGCCAACGTCACGAGCTTCTTCCCCCCTTCCACGACGGCCTCGGTGATGACCATGGCCCCGCGCTTGAGCCCGTGCCAGAGGTCGCCCGCGACTTTCGTGATCTTGTGCCAAACCCCCACGGCCTTGTCCCAGAGGGAGTAGCCCTCGGGCAACTCGCCGGTCACCCCTGTGGCGAGGGCCACGCCGGGGCCCGCTTCCATCAGGGCCAGCTGTTGCCGTACGTCCTCCTGGGACCGCAGGGTCGCGCATGTGACGCCGCCGCGGCCCGCCGTGCCTCCGTCGGCGAGGGCGAAGGAGAAGCCCGCGTCGCTCGTGTCGATGCCGAGGCCGATGGCCGCGCTCTTGCGGATGGCCTTGGCCGCACTTCCCGCGTCACCCGGATCGACACCGGGCGCGAGCCTGTCGAGCCCCTTGCCGTCCTCGGTGAACTCGGGCAGCCCGCCTCCGGGGTTGGTGGGGTTGAGCGTCTTCCGCTTTCCGGCCAGATACTCGTGCACCGTACGGCCCGGCTCCAGGAGGACGGGGCTCTTCAGGCCCTCGGCCGTCAACTCCAGGCGGGGCGTGGCGAGTCCGTCCGCGGGCAGCGAGATCGTCAGCCGTCCGTAGCTGTCGGTGAACAGTTCGGCGGGCTCCCGGCTGACCGCGACGGTGCGCCCTTGGCAGACGACACGGCATGGCGTGCTCCCGTCGGCCACCTTCAGCAATACCCGGCACTTGGGCACCGGGGCGCCCTGATCGTCGGTGAGGACGGCCTCCAACCGGTGCCGGGACATCTCGTGCAACTGCGTCCCCCCGTCCGGTCCCACGTCACCGGTCTCCCCGGGCCGCGGCTCCGGCACGTGGACGCGCAGAATGACCTCCTGCCACATCCCGGACTTCTCGTCCTGGACGTCCAGCCGCAGGCTCGTGCCGTCCCGGGTGTAGGAGAACAGCGCCGTGGAGTGCCCCGGGGCGTGACTGATCGATGTGCCGCCGATGTTCCGGTCGAGGGGTACGGGCGGCGCCCACCGCAAGGTGCCGTTCTCCTCCCGAGGCAGGTCGGGGTCCTGACGCATCGCCCAGAGCGTGCCGTCGTCGTCCTCCCCGAAGAGGTCCCAGACGGCTTCCAGGCGGGTGAGACCGGTCAGCTGCACGGCGTCCGCCCGGAAGTTCAGCCGTCCCATGGACTGTCCGGCCATGGCATAGCTCCGGCTGTTGGGCTCTCCTCCTCTGGCGCCCAGGACGGTGACCCGGAGCTGGTGCAGGTTTCCGTCCCGCGTGCGCACCAGGTACAGGACTCCGGAATCGGCGAGGCCCAGCCCTCCGACCACTGCGTCGACCGGCTGGTCGAACTCGTAGGTGAGGACGTGCCCTTCAGTACGGTGACGGCTCGAATTGATCCCGACTCTCACGGAAGACTGGCTCGGCCACGCCGCGAACACCCACGAGTCGCCGGGAGCGCGCCGCAGCAGCACGGCACGGGACGTGGAATCCGCCTTCATCGCGCAGCTGAAGTGCTCGTGGCCGCCGTCCTCGCCGACGCTGAGGTACAGCGCCGTGGGTGTGTCCCGGAACCGCCCGTACACCAGCGGCGGATGCCCCGGTGTGTACGCCACTTGCAGGCCGATGAGCTTGCGGGCGGGAATGTACTCCTTCGGTTTCCCCCAGCCGGCCTCCTCCAGATGAGAGAGGAAGACCTGGTCCCCGGAGCGGAAGAAGCACTGCACCGTGGTCGGTCCCGCCTCGACGACCACCATCTCCTCCGGGGCGTGATCGGCGAACACCTGCCGCGCGGCCCAGCCCGACTCGTGTCCCAGCTGCGGCATCACATGGAGGACCTGAGGCTTCTCCGCGCCCGCGGGCCAAGTGCGCACCAGGGCCTCGTGCTGGAGCTCGGGTGCCTTCGGGAACCGGTGGGGGTTGCGGAAGGCGACGACGGGCTTCGCCGCGCCTTCCCTGGTCAGGGACAGCGGATTGCCGAAGAGGGCGTCCTGGCCGATCACGTCCGAGACGGCGACGCGGCGCGGCACCGGCTTCGCCGACCGGGCCCGGTCCTGCTCCTGGGAAGGGGACGTCTGCATGCGCGAACCTGCCTTGCGGTGGGGGTCGGGGGCGAGCCCGGGTTGGACACCCGGTGGACGCATCCCCGCCCTGGGCGCCGTATGTCCGGGCGTTGAAGGCGGATCAAGCATTCGCACAGCCCGACGCCATCCGCGAGCGCACGCGCCGAGCCCCGCCGCTCCCGGCCCCGAATAGCCCCGCAAACGCCTGACCGCCCACGGTGCAGCCCGGATCAGGCGGGCCGCACGGTGGGCGGTAGTTCATGGGCGGTCGTGCTCGGGGGAGCGGGAGCGCGGTCCCGGGTCAGGACACCGGGGCGTCCGTGAGGTCGGTGACGAACAGGCGGGCCCGGCCGCGCACCACCGGTGTCACGCCGTGGATGAGCTGCGCGCCGTACGCGACGGCGACACCGCGGCCCGCGCGGGTGAGCCAGCGGGTCCTGGCCGTGCCCGCGAGCCACTGATCCTGGGGAGTGGGGTCCTCCGCGACCTCGTGCGGCAGGCTGCGGGCCAGGGGCGTGCCGGAGACATAGCCGTCCGCGACACCCAGCATGGTCGTGGTCCAGGGGGCCGGGTCGGCCGTGGTCTCCGCGTAGAACTCGCCGCCCTCGTCCGCCTCGGCGATGAGCACGCGGATCCGGCCGATCCGGCGCGGGGCGGTGCGCGGGCTGGCGATGCCGTCCACGTGCGAGGGCACGCACTGGCCGATCGCCAGCTCGGTGTAGCTCCAGGGCGCGATGGCGGCGACGGAGGGCATGGCGCGGCGGATCGCGGGCAGGGCCCGGACCGCGGCGAGCGAGAGGATCTCCTGCGCGAGCGCGGGGGCGGGCAGCAGCTCCGCCTGCCTGTGCGGGCGCCACCCGGCGGCCTCGCTGTCCATGATCTTGGTCAACCGGGCCGTCTCGTCCGTGCCGAGGAACTCCTCGACCGTCTGGATGGCCAGGGTTTCACTGATGTGGATCATGATGCCCCCTGCACTCGCTGCTCCGGTGCGCGGCCCTGACCCTCACCACCATCCCGGTCCCGGCGCCTGGTGAACCGGGCGCACGCGGGGGCGCGTGGGTGCGCGCTCACGGCGCACGCGCCCCCACGGCGCCCTGGCCGGGTGCTCAGCGCTTGACGGCCCGCAGGATGACGAACTTCGGGTCGCTCGCGACGACCTCGCAGTTGCCGAAGAGACGGCGCAGCCGGACGTGGTAGCCCAGGTGCCGGTTGCCGACGACCCACAACTCGCCCCCGGTGCGCAGCGCGTCCCGGGCCCCGGAGAACATGCGCCAGGCCGTCACGTCCGTGGTCGCCTGGTGCGAGTGGAACGGCGGGTTGTTCAGCACCAGGTCCACGCTGCCCGCGGGGATTCCCGACATGCCGTCGCCCACCCGGAAGTGCGCCGTGGCGTCCGTGCCGAGGCTGGCCCGGAAGGTGGCCTCGGCCGAGGCCACGGCCTGGTGGGACTCGTCGATGAACGTCACCTCGGCCGCCGGGTCGGCCAGCGCCGTGGCCGTGCCCACCACGCCGTTGCCGCAGCCGAGGTCCACCACGTGCTCGGCGCCGCGGAGTTGCGGCAGGTGTGCCAGGAAGAACCGGGTGCCGATGTCCAGGCGTTCGGCGCAGAAGATGCCCGCGTGGTTGACGACGGTCCGGCCGGAGGCCACGCCGATGCCGTCCGGCAGCGCGTAGCTGTGCGGCCAGGGGTTGGTGCCCCGGTCGAGCTCCGGGTCCGGCGAACAGAAGATCAGCCGCGACTTCTTCACGGCCAGCGACGTCCGTGTGGGGCCGAGGATCTGCTCGAACAGCCGGAGGGTCGAGGTGTGGATCTCGGTGACCCGGCCCGTGCCGATGACGACGGTGCCCGCGTGCACATGGGGCGCCAGGCGGTGCAGCTGGTCCTCCAGCAGGGCCAGGCTCTTGGGCACCCGGACCAGCAGTACGTCGATCCGCTCCGGCGGGGTGTCGCGCGTCGACAGCAGCTGCACCGCGTCCGGGGCGAGGCCGTTGCGCTCCAGATTCGCCCGCGTCGCCTGCTGGGCGAGGAACGAGTCGGTGATCTGCGCGGGCCGGTGGTCGGCCAGCGAGACGGCCAGCGCGCCCCAGCGGTCGCCGACGATCACCACGCTGCCCGACAGGTCGGCCGGCTCGCCGTCACCGCCCTTGAGGTGGCTGAGCAGGTACTCGTCGGCGGCGTCCCAGGCGCGGAGCCTGTCGCGGGGGTCCTCGGGGAAGCGGGTGAGTTCGTACTCGCCCCATGACGTCATCAAACGGTTCATTGTGCGCTTCAGGCTAGCGGAGTGCGGCACCCTCCGTGGCCGCCAGGCCGCGCAGCAGCTTCTTGTCCGGCTTGCCCGCGTCGGTCAGCGGCAGCGCGTCGAGGAAGACGACACGGGCCGGTTCGTACATGGCGCCCCGCTCCTCGCGGACCATGGCGCGGAGCTCCTCCTCGTCGACCGTGCCGCCCGGCGCGCGGACGACGGCCGCGTGCACCTGCTCCATGAGGTTGGCGTCCGGGACGCCGAAGACGGCGCTCTGCAGCACCTGCGGATGGGAGTTGAGCACGTCCTCGAGCTCGGCGGTGTACACGTGACCGCCGACCACGACGATCATGTCCTTGAGCCGGTCGACGATCGTCAGGTACCCCTCGTCGTCGAGGAACCCGACGTCACCGGTGTGCAGCCAGCCGTCCCTGAGCACCTCGGCGGTGAGCTCGGGCTGCTTCCAGTACCCCTCCATGACCTGGTCCGAGCGCACGCAGATCTCGCCGCGCTCGCCGTTGGGCAGGTCCCGGCCCCGGTCGTCGCGGATGGCGACCTCGACGCCCTCGATGACCTTCCCGGCCGTCCGCAGCAGCTCCGGACGCTCCGGGTCGTGGTCCTCGGGCTCGAGCCGGCTGATTCCGCCCGCCTCGTTCTGCCCGTAGAACTGGTGCAGTACGGGGCCGAAGCGCCGCACCGCCGCGGCGAGCCGCGCGGGGGAGGAGGCGCAGCCGCCGTACGTGAGTTGGCGCAGGCTGGAGAGATCGGCCCGGTCGGCGTCCGGGTGGTCCATCAGCTGGTACAGCAGCGGCGGCAGCAGGAACAGATGGGATATGCGCTCGCGCTCGATCGCCGCGAGCGCGGTGGCCGCGTCGAAGTCGTCGAGCAGCACGACTGTGCCGCCCGAGTTCAGGGCGAGGTCCGCCATCAGGCCGGCGGCGTGCGCGAGCGTGGTGCACACCAGAGCGCGGATCCCGTCTTCGTCCGCCTTGTCGGACCGGAGCATCCGCATCTGCTCGAAGGTGGTGCAGATGGCCTTGGGGTGGCCGGTGGTACCGCCGGTGTGGCGGATGGTGCAGATGTCGTGCGGGTGCGCCAACCCCTGGAAGGGCTCCGCGGATTCCTCGGCGGCCAGCGCCAGCAGATCACGGCCCGTGTCCGAGGGGCCCAGGACGAACACGTCCCGCACCGGCACCCGCCGGATCAGCTCGGCGGCGCGCTCGGCGTAGGCCGGGTCGACGATCAGGACCTGGGTCTCGACGTCCTGGAGGATCGCGGCCTGCACGTCGGCCGACAGCCTGTTGTAGAGGTGGTTGACGGGGCAGCCGAGGAGGCCTGCGGCGTACCGTGCGGCGATCGTCTCCGGCAGGTTGCCGCAGAGAAGGGTGACGGTCCGGCCGCGCTCCACGCCCTGGGCGCGCAGGGCCCGTGCCATGCGGTGGACGAGGTCGCGCAGTTCGCCCCCGGTGACGCGGCGGCCCCGGTGCACCACGGCTTCCTTGTCCGGTTCCTGCCCGAGCACGTCGAGGTTGTGCTCCACCTGGCTGCGGAACTGCTCGGTGGCGACGGTCATGGGTCACTCCGTTTAGGTTGACTAAGGCAACTAATTGGATGGTAAGCGCCGATGATCGGCGGGCCCAAGCTCGAACGTTGAATTCTGGTCAACAGCGCCGCGGCGGCCGCGTGTGGCTCCGAGGCGCCGCATTTGCGGCTATCTATCCCGGTATGCCGCCTGGGTAGTTGGTGCGGTTGGCGCAACAGGTCGGCTGGATTCCGACCCTTGTTCCGCCGGGCCCCGACCGCCGTACGGGAACCGGTCGCGCCGGAGCCCCGCCCGGCGCGCAGGCCGGTCGATGCCCTCAACAGGACGCGGACGGCGGCACGGTGACCGTCGCCGGGCCCTCCTCCGGTACGCCGCCGGGCGACGGCAGGGTCGCGGCGGCGTTCAGTGCGAGGGCGGCGAGGGCGGCGAGGGCGGTGCGGGGGTGGCCTCGGCGAGGCGGAGGGCGTAGTCCGCCCACCAGTGGCCCGCCGGGGGCGCCCCGCGGCAGGCGCCGTCGGACTCGCCGGGGCGTTTGATCCAGAGGAAGGCGTCGATGAGGGGACTGCCGGTCGCGGTCGTGGGCGGAGTGCCCAGGGCGCGGCCGGGAGGGTTGCACCAGGGCTCGTCCCCGCCCGACCGCAGGGCCCGTCCGACGGCGCTGCGGAACCAGTCGTCGTCGACCCCGACCGTATCGGTGTCCTCGGCGGCGGCCGGAGGCCCCGCGGCGGGCGCGGGCGCGGAAGGCTTCGGCCCCGCGACCGGTGCCGGTTTCGGTACCGGCGCGGGCGCGGCCGCCGGTGGGGGAGGCGTCGCCCCCGGGACGAGGGGACCGTTGCCGTTGCGGCTGGTGTCGACGATGTAATGCGCGCCGCCGAGCAGCGCCGACAGCCGGTCGCCGTAGGCGCGGGTCACGGGCGTGGTGTGGAAGTTGGAGACGTTCAGCGCGAAACCGTCGGCGTGGGCGATGCCCGCCTGGCCGAGAGCGCCGGCCATCCGCCGCTCGTCCGTGATCCAGCCGGGGTTCCCGGCGTCGATGTAGACCGAGGTCCCGGGGCGCGCCTTGAACGTCCGCACGGCCTCCGCGAGCAGCGTCAGCCGCTCGGCGGCCGCGGCGGCGGGGACGCAGCCGGAGGCCCACTGGGCGAGGGCGTCGGGTTCGAGGACGACCCACGCCTGACGGGTGCCGATGCCCTCCGCCGCGCGCGCCGTCCACGCCCGGTAGCGGGCGGCGTCCGCGGCCCCGCCGGAGGAGTACTGGCCGCAGTCGCGGTGCGGGATGTCGTACGCGACCAGCACCGGGATGCGGCCCGCGCGTTCGGCCCGCCGGGTGACCTCTTCGGCCTGCGCCTCCGGGTCCTGGTCGGTCAGCCATACGGCCGTGGGCCGCCCCGCGATGCGCTCCAGGAGCGCGGCGTCGCCCTCCCGCCCCCGCTCCTGCCACACCTTCACCTGACGGGCGGCGGGGCTCCCGGGCTCCACCCAGAACGGGGACGTGGCCTCGCCCTCGCCGTCGGCGGACGCCTTCCCCGTAGGGCACACCATGCCCGTGCACACCAGCAGGACCGCCCCGCGCCGGAGGGCGGCTCTGTGCCGGTGCGCGGCACCGTGCGGACGGCGCGGTGCGCGGTGCCGTGGCCTGTCGCCGCTCCGCCCGTGGTGGGCGAGAAAGCGGGCCGTGTGTCTCCCGGGCCGGTTACCCACATGTCCCCCTGGTCGAGTTCCAGGTCGTTCCGTCTCTTCTGTCCCTTCCAGGCTGACATGTGTCGCACCGTCAGAACTCGTCGAGCTGCGCCGAACGGGTCCGCGGGAGCGCGGGTCACCGTCCGATGGCGTCCTCGCCCCGGTCGTTCTGGAGCTCCCACAGCTCCCGGAAGAGCCCGGGACACCGCGTGAGCTCGCCGAACGTGCCCTGCTGGACGACCTGTCCGCCGTCGAGGACCACGATGCGGTCGGCGACGGCGACGTTGGCCAGCCGGTGCGTGACGAGGACGACGGCCCGGTCCTCGGCGATCCTCCGCAGGCCGGTGAAGATCCGGTGTTCGGCCCGCGCGTCGAGGGCGCTCGTGGGCTCGTCCATGACCAGCAGCCCAGCCTGCCGGTAGAAGGCGCGGGCGATGGCGATGCGCTGCCACTGGCCGCCCGACATGTCCACTCCGCCGAACCACTCCGGTGCCAGGAGCGTGTCGAGTCCGCTGCGCAGCCTCGCGACGACGTCGTCCGCGCCCGAGCGTGCGGCGGCCCGGTGTACGGCGGTGTCGTGGCTTTCGCGCTGCTGCCCGAGGGTGATGTTCTCGCGGGCCGACAGCGGCCAGTGCGCGAAGTCCTGGGGGACGACGGCCGTCTGTTGCCACATCGCGTGCGGATCGAGCTCCCGGGTGTCGACCCCGTCCCAGGCCACCCTGCCGTCCGTGGGGAGGTAAAGGCCCGTCAGGAGCTTGCTGAGGGTGGTCTTCCCGGAGCCGTTCTCGCCCACCAGCGCCAGGACCTCGCCGCGCCGCACCGCCAGGTCGACCTTCAGCACCGCGGGGTGGTCGGCGCCGGGGTAGCGGTACGTGAGGGCCTCCGCCCTGATCGCGAGCGGCGCCTCGGGTACGAGGGACCCGCGGCGCATCCGGTGCCCGCCCGCCTCCTCGATGAACTCCGCCCAGTCGTCGAGGTACAGCCCGGTGCGGAAGAGCCGGGTGCCGTAGCCGACCATGCTCCGCAGCGACGTACCGACCGTGCGCAGGGCGAAGACCGCCGTGCCCGCGGAGGCGACCGACATGTGACCCGACGCCAGGAGCAGCGCCAGCGCCACCCATACGAGCCCGGAAGCGAGTCCTCCGGCGAGGGCGCCCCACAGTGAGTACCGCGCGCCCAGATGGACGGCCCGGTCGGTGGCGCGGTCGATCCGGTCGCCGATGGTGCGGTAGCGGTCGAGCAGGTAGGCGGACATGGTGCAGGAACGCAGCTGGTCGGCGTGGTCCCGGTCGGTGACGCTCCGTCGCATCATGCCCAGGACACGGCGGTCGGCGCTCAGGGCACGGGACGTCAGGTAGTGGACGCGCGCGCCCTTCACCCCGGCGATCCCCTGCGGGAGCGTGGCCAGGAGGAGCAGCGGCAGCAGCACCGGATGCAGCAGCGTCACCACGCCTGCCGCGGCGACCAGCGAGGCGATGCAGGTCATCAGATCCTGCGACTCGACGAGCAGGTCCTGCGCGACCTCCGCGCCCCGGTCCGCGCGCTCGCGCTTGTCGTTGAACCCGGGGCTGTCGTACGCCACGAGCTCCGCGTTGATCGCGGCGTCGAGCATCTGCATCTCCGCCTCGCGGGCGATCCGCGGGGAGAGACGGCTGGAGATATTGGTGACGGCGATGCCGAGGAGCGCGCGCAGCCCGGCCGCGGCGGCGAGCACACACAGGGACGGCAGGGCGTCGTCCAGCCGCTCGGCGATGTGGCCCGAGGCGATGAGCGCGGTGATCGTGCTGGTGGTGGCCAGCAGCCCGAAGGCCTGCGCCACCCCGG
The DNA here is from genome assembly GCF_053594975.1 of Streptomyces sp. NPDC002537. Taxonomy (NCBI): domain Bacteria; kingdom Bacillati; phylum Actinomycetota; class Actinomycetes; order Kitasatosporales; family Streptomycetaceae; genus Streptomyces; species Streptomyces sp. NPDC002537. The sequence goes on along the minus strand of NZ_JBSFWT010000065.1, from coordinate 13,125 downwards.
AGAGGAGCTGGCAGGTGAGCAGTGCGACGACCGCGCGCCGGTCCACCCGCCAGGCCAGGGCCAGTGCCTTCCGTACGAGCTGGGGCAGGCGTCTGCCCATCGCCCGGGCGGTGAGCGGGTTCTTCTCCAGGGCGGCCAGACCACGGGCGCGGAAGCGCAGTTCCTCCGCGGGTCTGTCATCGCCCCCACCGGCCGTGGGCCTGTCACTGATCTCGGCTGTCATGAACTCCCCAGGGGATACGAGTCGTGGCGGTGAATTCCCGCACGATCCCGTACGATCCTGGCAAATTAATGACAAACAGTGAATAAATCACCCGATAGTGGAATGTCACTCCGCGAGGTACGCGACCGAGAAACTGTCGAGCTCGGGCCCGTAGAGCGGACTGGTCTCGTCCTGCTGCCGGCCCCTGTTGCTGGCCCACAGATTGACGGCGTTCACCGAGCCGGGAGCGAGGCCGTTGAACCTGGCCTGAGTGAAGTCGATCCGGTCGAACCTCGGGAACGACCGGCGGTTGGACTCCACGATCACCTCGGCGCTGGCGTTCGCCGCGTTCCAGCCGTCGACCTTCTTGTTCTCGACCCAGCCCTGGGTCTCGTCGTGCATGGAGAGCTCGTAGGTGGTGCCGGAGACGAAGCGCGCCTGGGCGTGGATGCGGTCCCCGGGCAGCACGCGGTCGTTGAGGTACTCCGGGGGCTTCGGGTAGAACTCGACCCAGTTCGCATAGCTCGGGACGCCGGTCTCGCAGGTCTCCTGGATGCCGATCTGCTCGACCGTGCCGTTGCCCCAGCCGTCCAGGCCCACCCACTCCGCGACGGCGTCGGCGGGCGCGGAACAGGAGATGTCCGGCACGGTCCAGCTGGCCGAGGCCGTCGTGAACGACTGCCCGCCCGCCACATAGCCGCTCCAGTTGTAGCCGTTCTGCGCGCGGCGCTTGCCCGCCGCCTTGCGGGCGTCGCCGCGGTAGCGGTCGAACCCGGTGTGCGGGGAAGGAGGGGCTGGGGCCGCCGTGCTGCGCGCCGGTGGTGCCGTCGTCGGGGTGCCGATGAACCCGCAGGCCAGCGCGACGCCCCCGAGCAGGGACCAAAGGTTCGCTCTGCGCAGCGCCGGATGTCTGCGTCGCAGCGCGTGTCTGTCGGTCACCGGCGTCTCCTGTCGTGAACGGGCGGCCGGGGGAGGCCGCCCTGGGCGGGCGCACCCCCGCGTGATCACAATTTGAAGTATTACCGATACATACGGTGATGAATATCCCTCATCCAGGCGATGTAGTGGCGTCTCCCGCATGAGGTGTCCTGCCGGGGGAACCTCGCACACGTTCCGCCACGTCCCCCCTTACGCCGGACGCTCCGCCGTGTGTGGCCTGGAAGGAAAGCGATATATGAGCAGCCCGCATCTCCTCCTCACCGGAGAACGGCTCGCCCTCGGCATCCCCCGTCAGGAGACGCTGACTGAATACCACTTCTGGGAGAACGACCCGGCGACCATCCTCGGTCGCGGCAACCGGTTCCCGCGGCCCTGGGAGGTCCGCGTGGACGAATGGGAACAGCAGCGCGACGACCAGGACCACGCCACGTTCGAGATCGTGCGCCTGAAGGACAAGCAGCCCGTCGGAATGACCGTGCTGCGCATCGAACCGCGCCTGCGGGCGGCGGAGTTCACGATCGTCCTCGCTCCGTCCCAGCGGGGCAAACGGTATGCGGAGGAGGCGACCCGGCTGACATTGGACTGGGGGTTCCATCTGGGGGCGCTGAGCACCGCGTGGCTGAAGGTGCTGGAGCCGAACCGGGCGGGGATCGTGGCCTTCAGCAAGGCGGGCTTCCGGCTCGCCGGGCGGCTGCGGAAGTCCGGCCACTGGCTCGGCCAGTGCGTCGACGTCCTGCTGATGGACGCGCTGCCCGAGGATTTCCCCGGGCCGTCCGCGATGTGCGCCGCGCTCGGCGGTTAGTGCCGACCTTGACGCCAAACCTCCCCGATGGGGTGAATTCGGGGGAATGGTGGGGCGGTTGTGCCGGTGGGGGTGTAGACGGGTGACGACATTTCCGTATCCCACCGGTATTTCCGAGGTGATGACATGAAGTTCGCAAGGTTTCCCGTCGCTTCGCTCGTCGCGGGGCTGGCGCTGACGGCCGCCGCGGTCTCCGCGCCGCTCCCGGCCTCCGCCGCTCCGCACGCGAGCCGGGCGGCGAGAGCCGAGGTGACGCTGACGAACAGGGACCACGAGCGCTCGGTCGCCGTCGAGAGGGGCGAGTTGATCACGGTCCGGCTCACCGGCTCCCGTACCGAGCAGGCGACGTGGAGGTGGGAGGTGCCGGTCGCCGCCGACGGCCGCGTGCTCGTACGGACCGACACGGGCACCTTCGAGAACGGTGACGCCTGGGCGGCCTTCCGTGCAGAGAAGGACGGCACCACGACCGTCGACTCCACCGAACGCTGCGCCCCCAACCCCGGTTTCGTCTGCCCCGGTGCCGTCATGGACTGGAGGGCCACCGTCTCCGTGAGGTGATGCCCGGCCGACGGGTATTCGAGCCGCGCGCCCCCGGCGCACCGCGCGCCCGGGGGTATGGGCGGTGCCATCCGGCCATGCTATTGACAAGCTCCTGACAATTCGCGGCTTCCGTGGGACTCTCCCTCACGCACCTCGTATCCGCACCGCTCGTCTGCCCGGACCGCAGTGACGTGGTCCGGCCCCCCACCGCCCGCGCGAACCCCTCGCGCGGCCAGGGCAGAAGGAGTACGCGTGAGACGTCCCCGCCGTATCGCCGCCGGCATCCTGCTGGCCGCCGGAACCCTGCTCACCGCCGGGCTCCAGACCGCCACGGCGCATGCCGCACCGGCCACATCCCACACCGTCGCGGCCACGGCCGCCGCGCAGCAGAAGGTCCGTGACTTCTGGACCCCCGAGCGCATGCGCACGGCCGCTCCGCTCGACCTGCCGGGCGTCACCCCCGGCGCCCTCGCGCACCCGAAGCAGCACGGCGGCGCGCCCACCGTCATAGCGCCGACCGCCCAGGATCTCCCCCAGGCGGGCGGCGCGTGGAGCGGTGGCGGCGCCGTACTGAAGACCACCGGCCGGGTGTTCTTCACCTTCCAGGGCCGCACCGCCTCCTGCTCCGGTGACGCCGTCACCAGCCAGAACGGCAGCACGGTCCTCACCGCCGGGCACTGCGTCAAGTACCAGGGCGCCTGGCACACCAACTGGGTGTTCGCCCCCGGCTATCACGACGGCCAGTCGCCCTACGGAACCTGGACCGCGGCCAAGACGCTGTCCACGCCCCAGTGGGTCGCCAGTGAGGACATGAACTTCGACGTCGGCGCTGCCGTCGTCACCCCGCTCGACGGCCGGACGCTCACCCAGGCCGTCGGCTCCCAGGGCCTCCAGTTCAACGGCGCCTACAACCAGTCCCTCTACGCCTTCGGCTTCCCCGCGGCTTCCCCGTACGACGGAACGAAGCTCATCTACTGCAGCGGCACGTCCATCAAGGACTTCCTCCTCACCAAGGACCACGGCCTGTCCTGCAACATGACGGGCGGGTCCAGCGGCGGACCGTGGTTCGCGAGCTTCGACGAGGCCACCGGTTCCGGGCTGCAGGCGTCGGTGAACAGCTTCGGCTACACCTTCCTGCCGAACACGATGTTCGGCCCCTACTTCGGCGACGACATCAAGACCCTCTACGACCAGGCGCAGACGACCTGACCGGAATAGAGGAAGGCGGGGCGGCGGGGGCACGCGCGTACGGACGTGTCGCGCCGCGACCGGGCGCGTTGGGCCGGGCATGCAGCGATTCGTCTCCACGGCCCTGACGTCCCTGACCGCCCTGACCGTGCTCGCCGTGGCCCTCCCCGGGGGCGGGCGACCGTACCTCGCGCCCGCCCTCGCGCACACGGTGACAGCGGCGCGCGCCGAACAGGGCACGCTGGAGCGCCTCTACGGCTCCGCGAACCGGAAGATGCCCACCACGCGCCGCGTCGTGGCCCTGACGTTCAACGCGGCATGGGACGACAACGGGGTCGACACGGTCCTGAAGGTGCTGCGCGAACGGCACGTGCCGGCCACGTTCTTCCTGACGGGGGACTTCGCCGAGAAACAGCCCGCGGCCGCACGGGCGATGGCGGCGGAGCACGGCATCGGGAACCACTCCTACGACCACCCCGCCTTCGACGACCTGAGCTGCGTGGGCGCCGCGGACCAGGTGCTGAGGGCGGACCGGGCCATCCGCGAGGCAACCGGAAAGACGCCCCTGCCGTTCTTCCGTTTCCCCTACAGCGCGACCACGCCGCAGGGGATCGCGTGCGTCAACACGCTCGGATTCGCCGACGTCGAGTTCAGCACCGACACCCTGGGCTACCAGGGCGCCAAGGGCGGGATCACCGTCCGGCGCGCCGTCGACCGGGTGGTGGCCGGCCTCGCGCCCGGCCAGATCGTGCAGATGCACGTCGGCGTCGACGAGGCGGAAGGGCAGCACTCGGCGCTCGACGCCGAGGCGCTGCCGCACATCATCGACGCCGTCCAGGCGCACGGCTACCGCGTCGTCGACCTCCGCACCCTCCTGCTGCCGCCCGGACGTTGAGACACCGTCAGCGCCGCCCGACGGCGCGCCGCAGGGTGCCGTGCGGCCCCGGCTAACCCGCGCGGAAGTGTTCCAAGGTTCTGATGCCCAGGTCCAGGGCCTCCGAGGGCTCCCTCACCGTCTGTTGGAAGTCGAGCACGCAGCCGTCCGCGCCCGTGTCGCGGATCTCGGACAGGGCCGCCGCGATGCTCTCCGGTGTCGTTCCCGGCTCGGAGAAGTGCCGGATCTCCTGGCGCAGCGTCGCGGGGTCGCGTCCGGCCTCCTCCGCGGCGCGCCGGGCGATGGCCCAGACGGCGGCGTGCCGGCCCGGGGGCAGTGCGATGCCCAGCCAGCCGTCGGCCCTGCGGCCGACCCGGCGCAGCGCGGCGGGGCTGAGCCCGCCCAGCAGGACGGGAGGATGGGGCTGTTGTGCCGGTCGCAGGCCCACGTGGGCGCGCGGGATACGCCAGTTGGGCCCCTCGTGCTCGAAGGGGTTCTCGGTCCAGATGCCGTACAGGATGTCGAGGATCTCGTCGAGCCGGGCGCCGCGCCTGGCGAAGTCCGTGTTGAGGGCGGCGGCCTCGTCGCGCAGCCAGCCGATTCCCAGGCCCACGTCGAGCCGCCCCTCGCTGAGCCGGTCGAGGGAGGTGAGGGCGCGGGCGAGCAACAGCGGTGGATACCAGGGTGCGTTGAGGGTGCTGGTGCCGAGACGCGCCCGCGTGGTCGCGGTGGCGGCGATGGTCAGTACGGTCAGCGGGTCGAGGAAGATGGTGAATCCGCGGGGGTACGGGTTCTCCGGGCCGTAGCCCGGTGCCGGGTAGAAGTCGCCGGGGTCGACGGGGGTCAGGACCCGGTCGCTGACCCAGAAGGAGTCGAAGCCGGCGGCCTCGGCGTCCCTGGCGAAGTCCGCGATGAGCGTGGGCCGCGCGTGTGTTCCGTATTGGGGGAGCGCTATGCCGATTCGCATGTGGCCATCGTGTGCTCGCGGGGTGCCCTCGAAGCAAGGGGGCGTGGTCCGGTCCGCGCCGCCGGAGCGTACCCGGAAAGGGTGTTATCTGGCGATTTGTTCAGAGGTGGGGTCCTCGGGTGAAGTCCGGAATCGTGAACGAGTGTCCGCTGCGCGGAGCCGGTGCGCGTCCCGGGCGCCTGGTCGGGCGGCGGCTGGAACGTATGGTCGCGTCCTGGTACCGGCGCGGCGGGGACGCTCCGTCCGGCCCGCTGGACGGCTGGCTGATGGATGCCGACGGGGGGTCCACCCGCGTCACCCCGCTGGGGGGAAGCGTTCTTCAACGAGTGGGGCCGGCCAGCGAGTAGACCCGCTGCGCCGTCCCTCCTGCGATCATCTCGGCGACGCGCCGGGCGTCCGGGGCCGTCCACGCCCCCTCGTCCACCCAGCCGTCGGTGAGGCGGGACAGGGCGTGGGTGAAGAGGCGGGTGGCGACCACGTAGAGCTCGGGGAGTCCGTACGCGTCGGTGGAGAACATCAGCTTGCCGAACGGGGCGAGTTCGAGGGTCTCCGCCAGTACGGCCTCGGCACGTGCCCCGACGTGGGTGAGCGTGAGGCCGACGTCGGTGTGGACGTGGGGGAAGGCGTGGGCGAGGTAGGCGGCGCCGCGGTGGTACGGGTAGGTGTGCAGCAGCACCAGCGGGCAGCCGGTGGGGGCGACCGCCCGGACGAAGTCGGTGAGGAGCAGCGGGTCGCTGTGGTGCAGCCGCAGGTCGGGGTCGCCGAAACCGGTGTGCAGTTGGAGGGGGAGCGCGGTGTCGGCGGCGGTCCACAGCAGATGGCGCAGCAGGACGGGATCGCGCAGCCGGTCCCCGGGTTCGCGGTCGGCCAGCCAGCGGCCCGCGGCCCCTCGTGCCTCCTCCGGGGAGGGCCGTACGGGGTCGAAGCCGAGCCCGTGCCGGTAGGCGACGACGGACTTGAAGGCGACGGCGGTACGGGCGGCCGCCCGCACCGCGCCGGTCAGTTCGTCGAGGAAGGCGTGGGCGGAGCCCGCGGTGTCGGCGGCGTGTTCCGCGAGGGACTCCAGCCGGACGACCTCGTGCGCCCGTCCGCCCGCCGCCGCGGCGAGCTCCTCCGGGGTGGTCAGGCCGTCCGACAGGCCGGTGTCCACGAGGAAGTCGGTGATGCCGGTCGCGCCGAGCAGCCGTCGCAGGACCTCCTCCGGGCCGAGTTCGGCGCGGCGGGCGAGGTAGTCGGCGGGTGGACAGTGCGCGGGCAGCCCGAGCAGCGGCGGGCACCAGCGGCGCAGCGCGAAGCCCAGCTGGGTGTCGAAGAAGGTGGTCCCCGGTGCCGCGGGGGAGCCGGACTCCGTGAGGTACGCGGTGAACCGCCCCTCGGTGAGGGGCGCGCGGGCCACGCCGTGGCAGTGGTGGTCCACCAGGGCCGGAACCGGCTGTCCGTATGTGGTCATCGGCCGTTCCCCGGTGGTCAGTAGCGGCCGCGGAGGGCCTCGGCGAGCTCCTGCGGGGACCGGCCGCGGGCGAGCTCGGTCTCGCCCCGGCGCACGGCGAGGAGGGCCTCGAAAAGGGCGTCGCCCAGCTCCGCGCGCAGGAGTTCCGAACGGGCGAAGTGCTCGAGTACGGCGGGCAGCGAGGTGGGCAGGCGCGGGGCCGCGCCGGTGCCCGCGGGGTTCTCGGGGACGGGGTCCGGGAGGGCGAGGCCGCGGTCGATGCCCCGGAGCCCGGCGGCGATGACGGCACCGGTGAGGAGATAGGGATTGGCGGCGGCGTCGAAGCACTTGAGCTCGGCGTTGGCCGCGTCGGGGGCGAGCGGCGGTCCCGGGACGAAGCGGAGCGCCGCTTCACGGTTCTCCACTCCCCAGCACTGGTAGGCCCCGGCCCACAGGTCGGGCCGGAGGCGGAGGTAGCTGGCGGGCAGGGGAGCGCCGATGGCCAGGAGGGCGGGGAGCTCTTCGAGGGCCCCGGCGAGGAACGACTCGCACGTCCGCGTCATGCCGTGCGGTCCGTCACCCGCGCGACAGAGGTTCTTGCCGTCCTGCCACGGGCTCAGGTGGAGATGGGCGCCGTTGCCGACGGGCCCCGCCGGGACCACGGGCGCGAAGGAGACGGCGAGGCCGTGCCGGTGCGAGACCGCGCGCACGGTCTCGCGGACCAGGACCGTGAGGTCGGCCGCGCGGACCGGGTCGGCGGGTGCGGTGGAGACCTCGAACTGGCCGGTCGTGTACTCGGGATGGATCTGCAGGACGTCGACGTCCTGGGCGGCCAGGGCCTTGAGGACGTCCCGGAGGTAGTCGGACAGCCCGACCACGCGCGTCATGCCGTACGCGGGGCCCTCTGCGGCGCGGGGCACGCGCGGCCCGTGGTCCTCGGTGTCACCGTCGGGCCGGTCGGTGACGGTCCACTCGGTCTCGAAGCCCATGAGGAGGTCGAGGCCGCGTTCGGCCGCGCGGTCCTTCATCCGCCGGGCGAACCGCCGTTGGCAGGCGGCATAGGGGGAGCCGTCCTGCTCGTAGCGGTCGACGGGGGCCCAGGCCCAGCCGGGCTGTGCGGCCAGGACGGTGAGCCGGTCGAGGTCGGGGACGAGGCGGAGGTCGCCGACGGGCCCGCCGATGTGCGGGCTGGTGACCGTCGAATCGTCGGAGAGGTAGACGTCGAAGACGGGGGACATGCCCACGCCCCACTGGGCGGCCTGGGGGAGCCGCGCGGTGGGCACGGCCTTGACGCGGGTCACACCTGAGTTGTCGACCCAGGTCAGGGCGACGCCGTGGATGTCCTTCGCGGCCAGGCGGGCGGCGTGCTGCCGGGCCTGCGACCCCGCGTGCTCGCGGTCGGTGCTGTCCATGCCGTCCATGGAGTGCCTCCTCGTGGCCCGCTGACCGCCGCCCCTCCCGGACCGAGGCCGCCGCGTGGGGCTGCCTCGGTCCGGGAGGGGCGGGCCGTCGCTTCCTGTTCGCTATTAGAGCGCACGCCCGCCCGGGTCGGCGGGCGTATGCGGCGGGCGGGTCGGGCGGTCAGGCCGCCGGTCCGGGGAGGGACCGGTGGACGGGGGTGGAGCACTCGGGGCACCAGTAGCCGTCGCCGTGGATGTAGGCCCAGCCGAGTTCCTTGATGTGCGGGGTGGCGGTGTGCGCGTGGTGGAGGAGGTATCCCCACAGGTCGTCGTCGCGGGACGGGCCGGGGTCGGAGATGACGAGGTCGAAGGTGGTGCGGGCGTCACAGCCGCGGTGGTCGCACGCCAGATAGAACCGGACAGGTCCCGGGGTCTTTCCTGCGGTCGTCAAACTCATGCGTTCCACTGTCGGGGAGCCGCCCGCGCGGCTGGGGTGCGATCGCGGCATGTCTCCCCCGCATCGGTGACGCTGCGTGTGAGTAAGGGCGCCGCGGGGTAACGATCTGTGCTCAACCCCGGCGGAAACAGGCGCATTTGGTGCCGGGGGCCGCGCCCCCGGCACCGGGCGCGCCCGCTACTGCTTCACCATCCAGTGGTCGTTCGCACCCGCCTGCACGAAGCGCAGCCCGGGGCAGAGGAAGTCGCTCCCGTGCGGATCGGCGTCCGTCCACGGCGAGTTCGCGGGCCCGGCCGCGCTCCAGGTGCCGCCCTTGCGCAGCTGGATCGCGCTGCTGTCGAAGACGGTGCCGCGGGCCTCGGTGCAGTAGTACCCCGTACCGGTGGCCGGGTCGGTGCTCGCGTAGATCTCGAACATGTCCCAGCCGTGGTCGAGGCCGCTCCGGTCGCTGCCGGACTGCCGGTAGAGCAGGTCCCAGCCGGACGTGCGGTAGTTGTAGAGGTACGCGGACCACTGGTTGGAGCCGGGGTCGTCCTGCGTCATCTGCACGGTGTACGCGGGGTGTCCGGTCGCGTTCGTGGTGTACGTCGCCAGGAAGTCGGCGTTGACGGCGACGGTCCTGGCCGGGCCGCCGGGGCTGGAGCACCAGTCCCAGGCCCAGAGCTCGTCGCCGGTGTTCCAGTAGGCGGTGACCATCTCCATGCAGGAGTTCTGCGCCTTGGTGGTGGGGGCGTAGGTGAAGTTCTCGGCGTCGGAGACGCGGTAGGCCGGGTCGACGCTGTGGGTGGCCATGATGCCGTCGTGGGTGCCCGGCCGGGGGAAGACGCCCCACCAGTTGTGGGTGAGGCCGGCGTCCTCCCGCTGCCGGCCGGATATCGGGTCCCGGCGTGCGGCGGCCTGTTCCCGGCGGCCTTCCGCGAAGGCGCGTACGGCCCGGTCGCGGCCCGGGGCGGGGGAATCGGCGGGCCGGTGTGCCAGGGTGACGGTCCCGCGGTGCGGCGCGTCGGGCGACGGCGTGGTGGTGGAGACGGCGACGGGGACGGCGGGGCGGGCGGCCGCGGAGACGCCGGTTCCCAGCGCGGCGCACACGGTGAGCAAGGCCGCGGCCAGACAGGCGCGATATCTCTTCACGGGGCTCCTCCAGGACCGAAGAGGTGCGGTGGGGGGGGGTGGGAGCGCGAGGCCGCGGGCCGGTGGATACCGGTCCGGACCAAGCGGGAATGTCCATGACAAGAGGTGAAGTGTCAAGGGCCACGGCGGCCCCCGGGGCGCCGAACCACCCCTGGGGGCACGCATGGCGGGAAACGGTGCCTGTGCGAACCCGCACCGGACGAGGCGGAACCGACGCGCACCGGCGCCTTCACGCGCGCCCCTCCGGGCTCCGTCGCGCCCGCGCGAGGCTCTCCCGTTCACCCGGACGGGACCCTTTGCGCACGCGCGGGCCCTGTGGTTCCGGCCCTATCCTGAAGGACCGTCGAGCCCTTCCCGTGGCGCGAACACCTCTGGGGGTCACCGATGTCAGCAGAGACGGACCTCACCGCGGCGAGCTCCGACTGGGGCAAGACCGACTTCGGCGAAATCTACGACCGCCCGGACCCCAGCGGCTACTTCACCACCCTGCAGCCCCTCGGGTACCAGATCCCCCACCACGGACAGGCCGTTTTCCGGACACTGACGGACACCCTGCACGCGCGCCGACCGGAACACGGGCCACCGGCCGTGGTGGACCTCTGCTGCTCGTACGGGATCAACGCCGCCCTGCTCAACCACGAGATCACCCTCGACGACCTCTACTCCCGCTACGCCACCCCGCGCGCCGTCGCCGAGGACCGCACCTTCTTCGCCGCCCGGCGCCGCCCCGGCGCCGCGACCGTGACGGGCATCGACGCGGCCCCCCGGGCCGTCGCCTACGCCCGCGCGGCGGGCCTGCTCGACCGGGCCTTCGCGGAGAACCTGGAATCCGGCGACCCCAGCCCCGCCCTGCGCGACGCCCTGGCGGCCACCGACCTCGTCACCGTCACCGGCGGCATCGGCTACGTCTTCACCCGGACCTTCAGCAGGCTCCTCGCCTGCATGTCCCGCCCGCCGTGGATCGCCGCCTTCGTGCTGCGCACGGTGCCGTACCAGCCGGTCGCCGAACTGCTCGCCCGCTCCGGCCTGGTCACGGAGAGGCTGCCCGGCCGCAGCTTCCGGCAGCGCCGTTTCACCGACGACGGGGAGCGGAAGGCCGCGTTCGAGGCGCTCGCCGCGCAGGGACTCGGGACGGCGGGCAGGGAGGCCGACGGCTATTACCACGCCGACCTCTATGTGTCCCGGCCCGCCGCCGACGTCACCGAACTGCCGCTCACCGGCCTGCTGTGACGGGCCCGTCGGCCGTCGGCAGCGGCTCCCGCCGGACGAAGGCCCGCCGCCTGGAGTGGTAGGACGCGGAACGGTCGTAGAAGGCGGCGCGCATCCGGGACAGCTCCTCCTCGCGGTGGGCCGCCAGCGGCCGCCGGGCCTCGTCCCGCTCCCGCTCCGTCCTCTTCGTGGCGATCCGCACCGCGATGTCGGTGGTGACGGCCAGGTCACCGGCCAGTTCGCCGACCCGCGCGGCGAACTCCCCGGGGGTGGCGTCGATCAGCCGGTCCACCAGCCCGATGCGCTTCCCGGCCGCCGCGCTGACGGGCGAGGCCCGGTCCGTCAGCCGCTCCGCCGTCTCGGCGCCGACACGCCTCGGCAGGGAGTACGTCCAGTACTCGGAGCCGTACAGCCCCATCAGCCGGTAGTGCGGGTTGAGCACGGCCCCGGTCCTGCACCACACCTCGTCCGCCGCGAGGGCCAGCATCAGCCCGCCCGCGGAGGCGTCGCCGCCGAGCGCCGAGACCACCAGCCGGTCGGTGGTCGTGAGCACGGCCAGGACCAGGTCGTCGAGCGCGTTGACGTTGGCCCAGGACTCCTGGGCGGGATCGGCGGACGCCTCGATGACATTGAGGTGGATGCCGTGGGAGAAGAAGCCCCGGCTCCCGCCCAGGACCAGTACCGACACCGGGCGGGAGCGGGCGTAGCGGTACGCGGCGAGCAGTCTTCTGCACTGCGTCGTGTTCATCGCCCCGCCGGGGAAGGAGAACCACAGGAACCCGGTCTTCCCGTCCTCGCTGTAGCGGATGTCGGTCCAGGTGCGCCGGTGCGAGCCCAGCGCGAGCGGGGCCGTCACCTCCGGCACGCGCGGCAGCAGGTCCCCCAGTGCCAGTGCCGCGGGCAGCTTGACCGTCCCCGGCTCCCCGGACCGGCGGCGGCGCCGCAGCCGGGGGATCCACACCGCGCCGTCGACCGTCGCCCGGCAGACGGCACCCGCCCGCGTGGCGACCACCTCGCCAGGGGCGCCCGTCAGCCGGTCCTCGAAGTGGCCGCCGTGCAGATACCACTCCCGGCCGAACAGCGTGTCCAGCACGCCCGGGTGCGAATCGGCGGCGCGCAGCTTGTGCAGGACCGTTTCTGTGGTGTCCGCCGTCCAGTCGATGCGCCGCAGGCCCTGGGAGAAGTACGGGCGCTCCCGCACGGTCACCCCTTCCGCGTTCTCGACCCCGTCCTGCCGCACCGGCAGATAGCTGCCCGAGGTGAAGCGCTCCACCGCCAGCAGCACCGCCTTGAGCGCCGCGTCGGCGATCTCGTTGCGGTACAGGTCGCTCTTGGCCACCACCGGGACGGCGCAGGGGACGGAGGCCCATACGTCCCCGCCGTCCACGACGTCGTTCGCCTGGAAGACCGTGACGCCCCACTCCCGCACCCCCTCGTGCACCGCCCAGTCCAGTGCGGACGGTCCCCGGTCGCCCATCGGTCCCGGGCGGACGACCAGGCAGGGGTACCGCTGCCACACCGCGCGCGGGATGAGCGAGGTGAGCATCGGCGCGAGGATCAGATCGGGGGAGTGGCGGCCCACGATCGCGGCCGGGTCGCCCCCGTGGGGGACCCGCTCCACCGACACCGTGTGTCCGTGGTCGCCGAGCTCCGCGTAGACGCGCTGGGTGAGGCTGTTGAGCGCGTCGGCGAGCAGCAGGATGTTCATGACGGCCTCCGGGCAGTTCTCGCGTCGGGCCGAAGCGGCGGGCGGCAGAGCCGAGGCGCGGATGCGACATGTGGCCCGTGAGCCTGCCGAGGCGGATGAGGACACCAGGGACGAGCTTCACCCGCACCTGCCCCGGTGCGCCCGAGGCGCGCCCGGATGTCACCCGGACGTCGGCGCGCACGGTACTGACCGCCGCCATGGCGGGCTCCGCGCTCACCCTCGCGGGCGTCATCGTGCTCGCCCCGCTGCTCTCCCGCCCCTTCGTCCTCCTCTTCGGCA